>DASYSV010000081.1:0-15811 GCA_036010185.1 Puia sp. | reverse complement strand
GAAAAATGTATTTCTCCGCCATCCTTTCGTTTACCTGGTGGAGGCTGCCGATGATATCTGCTACCGCATCATCGATTTCGAAGATGCCCATCGGCTCAACATAATTTCCATCGACACCATCCGCGATCTTTTTCTTTCTTTTTTCGACGGTGAGACAGGCTACGATGCCCGGGATAGGGTCGAGGAAGTATTCCGCGGTATCCGTGACGACAACCAGAAAGTGCAATTCCTCCGTGCCAAACTGATAAATCTCCTGATCAGCCGCGTAAGGGACATCTTTATGGAGAAGGAAGCGGACTTGCTGGAAGGAACGGTTTCCCGGCCGCTGATCGATTTTCTGCCCGCGCGCGAAGCCGCCCTGATCAGGACGATCGATGCCTATTCCGTCAGGCATATCTATAACCACCGGTCGGTGGTCGAGATCGAGATCGCGGGTTATCATGTGATCGGCGGATTATTGAGGGAATTCATGGGCGCCGTACTGAACCCGCGTTCTGCAAAATCGATTAAGCTCCTGCAATTGATCCCGGAGCAGTTCATCGTTTCCGGTTCGTCCGAAAGTCTTTATACCGATCTGCTGTCGGTGGTCGACTTCATCGCCGGCATGACCGACCTCTATGCCGTGGACATTTATCGGAAAATAACCGGGATCGAATTCCCGCGGGTCGGATAAGCCCCATGCCACGTGCTTTTTTCTGGCACAATAATTTGATCTGGATTAGGAAACCCTAGTGTATGTTCAATAAGTTTCAGATCCATTTCAACTACGATGGAAGACAATACAAAGGAGTGATTTGGCCCCTGCAGGCAGGCATCCAGCACCGTATTCCCACCACTTTCCAGGTGATCCTCAATAACGTCTATTGCGGCCTTATCAAAAGAAGGGGCGCGGATTGGGAAACAGATTCCCCAAAATGCGCGATCATGGTGGACATCATCGGCAATCAAATTTATGATTGGTATGAATGATTAGCTTCTTATTTTTAGGGAAGCATGAAAATCGTCTTTCCGGCGCTAATCGCCGGCTTCCTGGTTACAGCTGTTTTTTCGTCCGGCGACCCCGCCTGGGCCCTTACGGGCTTTATAAAATCGGACAGCATAAACCCCGTGCTCACACCCGGCACAGGTATCTTCACCGACCCCGTCCTTCATCGGACCATTGCCTGGGAAGCGAAAGACGTTTTTAATCCCGCTACTGTAGTGCGGAACGGTAAGCTCTACCTGTTATACCGCGCGCAGGACGCCGTCGGGCACCCCGCCGGCACCTCCCGGATCGGTCTTGCCGAAAGTATAGACGGATATCATTTTACCCGCCGGGCAATGCCTGTACTATATCCCGACAACGACGCCTTCCGGAAATACGAATGGGAAGGCGGATGCGAGGATCCGCGCGTAGTGGAGGATGGGAAGGGGGTGTATTACATGACTTATACCGGTTTTGACGGACATACCGCAAGGCTACTGGTCGCTACGTCGACAGACCTGGTCCACTGGACTAAGCATGGTCCCGCTTTTGGTAAGGCCATGCATGGAAAGTATCTCGACAAATGGTCGAAATCAGGGAGTATCGTATCGAGATATGAGGGCGCGAGGGTCGTCGCCGCGCGGATCAAGGGCAAGTACTGGATGTATTGGGGCGATCAGTTCATCTGGGCGGCAGTCAGCGATAATCTCATCGACTGGACACCCGTGGAGAAGGCCCCGGGCCAGACCGATCCCGTTGAGTTGAGGGGGCAGGCGCGGGAGATGCCTGCCTTGAAGATCGTCCTGCCGACCCGGAAAGGGAAGTTCGACAGTGACCTCGTGGAATCCGGACCTCCCGCCATGCTCACGGATCAGGGCATTCTTCTTCTTTACAATAGCCGGAATATCCCCTCCATCGGCGATCCGGCATTGCCGGAAGGCACCTATACCGCATCGGAAGCCTTATTCGATAGTGCCGATCCGACCCATTTACTGCATCGTCTCGATCATTATTTCCTGCGCCCGGATAAGCCCTATGAGCTAACGGGACAGGTTAGCTCCGTTTGTTTTATTGAAGGACTGGCCAGGTTTGACGGCCGGTGGATGTTGTATTACGGTACTGCTGATTCGAAGATTGCGGTGGCGACGCGCCCCTGATGAACGAATTATTAAATTTTATTTGCGGCCTTATACGACCCCAAAGATTTTCAAAAAATCTTCCACCTTAGGTATTCATCAGACGAACTGACAACTAATGATCACGCCAGCAGACAAAAAAATACTAAAACGGTTTGGAGAGAACCTGCGGAAACTCCGTAAAGACAAGGGCCTGAGCCTCCGCGAGATGTCTTATGCCTGTAGCATCGACAACAGCAAGATCGCCAAGATCGAGAAAGGGATGATCAACATCACTTTCACAACTCTTCTACAGCTGGCTGTCGCCCTGGAAGCACATCCTGCCGTCCTCCTCGAATACGCACCCGCGGAATGACGCCGGAGGGGGGGGGTCTGCTAATGGTTAAAAACGCACCCGCGGAATAACGCCGGAGAAGGTCTGCTAATGGTTATATTCGCGTTCATCCCGTAAAAGGGGTGATCCTTCTTTGCGTCCTTCCAATCCTCACTATTGATTTGTCATCTTCAAACGCTTGTTTTCTTATGGACAAACAGGAAGGCGCACTGCGTTCATTCGGCAGACAACTATCTGCATTACGCGAGGAGCAGGGAATGAGTATCACCGAACTCGCTTCCCGCAGCGGTTTGCAACCCGCGGATATCACATCCATCGAGAGCGGGGAGAAAGATATCCACATCACAGAAATTTTCCGGCTTGCCGCGGCGCTCGGTGTTCCGCCGTCGCAGCTGCTGGGTTCGGCGTGAACAGCCGTATTTTCCGTGGATGGTTGCGAAAATCCGCTGCGCAATTTAACTATTGCAATTCGCGCGGCAGGGCCGTATATTGGATATACTAATCCGAGTATCCATGAAAAAACCATTACACTATGACAACACTGGTGGGTATCTTCTTTTCCCTCATTTCGCTGTTGGGCTTATTTAAGGGATCTTCCAAGCGCGTGCTGCGCAGGATCGTCATCACAGCTTTTTGTATCTTCCTGGTCCTGGCGCAGGTGCTTTTCATCTACAGCCGGGTCCGCATGGAGAGTCAGCAATTCATTGGCTTTTCCGGGTTGCTCAGCGGGATCATCCTGATCCTCTCTTTTCAGAAAGAGGAAGCCTGGTGAGGCATGGCCGACGCCCGATGGGGCATTGCGGCGGGTCCCGTTGCTCCCGCAAGTGACGGGCGAAACCCTGGTAATTTTCGAGCATAACCGATCAAAAACGATGAAGTACCGGGCATTGCGGTGAAGTACATTCGTTCGTAAAGGCAAGCTTTACTATTCTACTCACCAAAACAACACCTGCAATGAGAAAACGGCTCTTCAGTGCGTTATGCCTGATTATGGCTTCGTTGCTATTCCTTAACGCCAATGCCCAGAAAAGAACGATCACCGGCAAGGTCGTCGATTCTGTCGGTGTCCCGATCCCGAATGCCAGCGTCCGTCTCCGGTCGACACACGCGGGCGTCAACACCGTCGAGGACGGGACTTTCCGCATTACTGCCGCGAGCACAGATATCCTGCTGGTCACCGTGGTCGGATTCGAACCCCAGGAGATAAAGGTCGGCAGCCAGGACCAGATATCTATCACCCTGCATCGCACCACCCAAAATCTGAACGAAGTGGTCGTCACCGCTCTCGGCATCCGCCGGACCAGGAACTCGGTCCCTTATGCCATGCAGCAGATCAGCGGCGACCAGGTCAACAAAGTGGTCACGACCAATTTTGTCGACAACCTGGCGGGGAAGGTAGCCGGGTTGACGGTAACCTCGAGCAACACGATGGGCGGCTCCAACAACGTTATCCTCCGCGGGATGAAATCGCTGACACAAACCAACCAGGCGCTTTTCGTCGTGGACGGGGTACCCTATAATAATGGCAACAACTCCGCCGGCGGTTACGATGTCGGCAACGCAGTATCCGATATCAATCCCAACGATATCGAATCGGTTAGCGTGTTGAAAGGCGCGGCCGCTTCCGCGCTGTATGGCTCGCTTGCTTCCAACGGGGTTATACTCATCACCACCAAACGTGGATCGAGACTCAACAAAGGACTGGGTATCGTCGTCGATGAAGGCGTTACGGTGGGTACGCCCGACAAGAGCACGCTTCCGAGCTATCAGCTACAATACGGGGAAGGCTCAGGCAGCGCCGGCGCCGGCATTGCCGGTAATCCGAACGCATTTTTTTATTGGTATCCTACCTCCTTCAGCAACGGGCAGGCCGTGCAGATCGTGCAAACCGACGTCGACCAGATGACCGGCCCTGCTTACGATCCCAGCATGATGGTCTATCAATGGGATGCTTTCTCGCCCGGAAACCCCAACTGGGGCAAGGCGACACCATGGAAACCTGCCGCGCATTTCAGGCCAACCGATTATTTCGTCACGCCGATCACCAACAGTACCAGTGTTTTCCTGGATGGCGGCAACGACAGGGGTACCTTTAAAATGGGATATACCCGCAGCACCGACAACGGATATCTTCCCAACAGCAGCCTGCTGAAGAACCAGCTGGTCTTCGGGGCAACGTATAATCTTGCGCGGAATCTCACTGCAACAGGCGATTTCAGTTTTACGGAGGATGACGCGATCGGCCGGTATGGCTACGGCTATGCTCCCGGCAATGGTACGCAGTACAATCCTATGACCGACTTCCGCCAATGGTGGCAGACGGGTATCGATCTGCACGAAATGAAGGCAGATTATTTCCGGACCAATACCAACGCCACCTGGAACTGGCAGGTCCCGGCCTATACCGCAAATGCCCCCGGCATTATCGGCAAACCGGCTTTCCATGACAATCCTTATTGGGTGCGTTACACGAATTTCGAATCGGACGGCCGCCAGCGTTATTTCGGTTATGCATCGCTGACCTGGAGGGTCGCCCCCTTCCTGAACATCATGGGCAGGGTTTCCCGCGACAACTGGAATCAACTGGTGGAAACCCGTTATAATGTGGGCACTTACGGAACACCGAGCTATGGGAGGACGAACTCGACCTTCACCGAGACCAACTACGACTTCCTCGCCAACTTCGACAAGAACCTCAACGAGTCCCTCAACCTGAAAGCACTGTTGGGCGCCAATATCCGGCAGGATCTGAGTACTTCTATCGCCGCCTCTACCAATGGCGGCCTGGTTGTGCCGGGATTCTATGCACTGGGCAATTCCGTGAATCCGATAAACGCCCCCACCGAGAGTTATGTTCCAAAAGAAGTGGACGGTCTCTTCGCGGGCGCCACGCTGACCTGGAAGGATATGGTCACATTGGATGCTACCATCCGGGGGGATAAATCGTCGACGTTGCCAACCGCCAACAACAGATATTATTACCCTTCCGTCTCTGCCAACTGGGTCTTCTCCAAATTGATGCCCGAGACCGAATGGCTCACTTATGGCAAACTGAGGGTCAACTATGCATCGGTGGGCGGAGATGCGCCGCCGTTCAGTCTGCTCAATACGTACGTTGCGGGAAACCCCTTCAACAGCCAGACGATCTTTACCTCGCCGACGACCAATAATAACCCCAGCCTGGTCCCGGAGCGCAACAATACATATGAGGTGGGTGCGGAAATGTCCTTCCTGCAGGGTCGTGTGGGTTTCGACGCTACCTATTATCATGCGCAACAGGTCAACCAGATCATGCCGGTGTCGGTATCTACCAGCAGCGGGTATTCCTCCTTTTATGTCAATGGTGGGACCGTACAGAACCAGGGCGTCGAGCTGACGGTGAACCTGGTGCCTGTCAAGACCCAAAACTTTGAATGGGATATGACGATCAACTGGTCCACCAACAAGAGCAAGGTCCTTAGTCTTTATGGTGGCCAGCCTTCCTTCCTCATCACCGGGTATCAGAACAGCGTTCAGCTGGTGGCGGAAGTGGGTAAATCCTACGGCATCCTCCGGGGTACCGATTATAAATACCTGAATGGCCAGGGCCAGGTGGATACGCTGGGACAGGGCAAGAGACTGATCGACGCCAACGGGTATCCCGTGCTGAGCAGCAACCGGCTTTCGGACATCGGGAATATCAACCCGGACTGGATGGGAGGTATCTACAACAGTTTGCGGTATAAGAACCTTTCGTTCGGCTTCCTGATCGATGTCAAGCAAGGCGGTTCGGTGTATTCGCTCGACCAGGATTACGGCGCCAATGCCGGTCTCACCACGCATACGGGCGGATACAATAAGAACGGCGTAGGGGTGAGGGCTCCGCTGTCACAGGGCGGCGGTTATCTTTTCGAAGGAGTGACGGCCGATGGCAAAGCCAATGCCACTCTGGTGGACGCTTCGGATGTGAATGGCAAGGCTGTCGCCGGTCATGTCGCCTATCCCTGGGGCTCGCCTGCTTATGAGGCAGCCAGGACCTTTATTTACGATGCCAGCTATATCAAGCTGAGAGAATTGAACCTGACCTGGTCGGTGCCGCAAAACATACTGAGCGGGGCGAACTTCATCAAGGGACTCGATCTGTCGCTCACCGGGAGAAACCTTTGGATCATCCACAAGAATCTTCCCGATGCGGATCCGGAGCAGGGTGTGCCCATCAGTGGTTCGTATGGCGCGAACGGTTCTCAGGGATTCCAGTCAGGGGCTTATCCCACATTCAGGACCTATGGTTTCAAAGTCAAAGTCAAATTCTGATCTGAAATGAACCTAAAACATTTTCCAATGCGAAAGCTATTCATCATAAGTCTGTTTGCCGGTGGTCTGGCCTCGTCCTGCACCAAAAACACGCAGAACCTGAACATCGATACCAAACACGCGGTGTCGGTACCCGCCACCAGCCTTTTCCTTGCCGGGGAGAAGAATCTTTCCGATGACGTTACTACGACCAACATCGGCGTCGAGCCGTTCAGGGTTTTTTCACAGACCTGGACGGAGACGCAGTATACGACCGAAGCCAAATATGTGCTTAGTGCCTATAATTCTCCCGACAACTGGTGGGGCAACCTGTATTCCGGGGTGCTCAACAACTTCGCGAATGCGAAAGCCGCATTTCCGGTCTCCGTCACCGATCCCGGCACCTTGCGCAATGACCTGATCATTACCGATATCCTCGAGGTCTATACGTACAACCTGCTGGTCAGCACGTATGGCAATATCCCTTACTCGCAGGCGGAGAGCCGGAGCATCCCTTTTCCGAAATACGATGATGCCAAAACAGTCTATTCCGACCTGTTGACCCGGCTTGACACCTGTATCGCGGGTCTCAATTCATCATCGCCTGCGATGGGCTCCGCCGACCAGATCTACAAGGGCAATATCGCCAAATGGAAGAAATTTGCGGCTACACTGAAATTGAAGATGGCGATGGTGCTGGCAGACACCGACCCGACGACGGCCGGGAAGAAGGTACAGGAGGCGGTAGCAACAGGTGTATTCGCTGCCAATTCCGATAATGCCACGGTCGCTTACCAATCGTCACCGACGGGCAATACCAACCCCGTATGGCAGGCGATCGTCAACAGCGGGCGTCATGATTTCTGCCCGGCCAATCTGTTGATCAACACGATGAACAGCTGGAACGATCCGCGTTTACCCCTATACTTTACCACGGTCGGCGGCGTATACCAGGGAGGCATACCGGGCGCAACCAACCAGTTCTCCGTGTTTTCCACCTTTTCCGC
This sequence comes from Puia sp., assembly GCA_036010185.1. GTDB lineage: Bacteria > Bacteroidota > Bacteroidia > Chitinophagales > Chitinophagaceae > Puia. The sequence continues at coordinate 8,098 of DASYSV010000081.1, read as the reverse complement.
TCAATGGATCGCCCCCACCTATCCGGGTGACGTGCTGGATTATGCGGAAACGAATTTCCTGCTGGCGGAAGCCGTCGAGCGCGGTTTCCTCACCGGCGGCAATACGGCTGAACAATATTATAACGCCGGCGTCACCGCTTCCATCACGTTCTGGGGAGGCAGCGCTTCTGATGCCAGCACTTATTTGGCACAATCCGCGGTGGCCTATACTACGGCAGCCGGCGATTACAAACAGAAGATCGGCTACCAGGAATGGATCGCCATGGCCAATCGCGGTTGGGATTCCTGGACCAGTATCCGTCGTCTCCACCAACCCAATATCGATGTCGTCAATCCGCCGATAGGCGCAACCGGTCCGATGCCTATCCGTTTTTATTATCCGTTGAGAGAGCAGACGGCCAACCCGGTGAATTGGGCCGCCGCAGCAAAGACCATCAGCGGCGGAGACGTCGTCACCTCCAAGCTTTTCTGGATGCCATAAATTGCAGAATCATATGAATGTAAAAGGATTATTACCGGCCCTATGTTTGACTGCCCCCCTGTTTTGCCTTGCCCAGGCGGGCCAGGGTGGCTCGCAGAACCCCGACAGCGTACGCGCCCGGCGCCAGCGCATGATCGAACGCGCACGCTACGAATACGAACACAAGGTCTTCACCCATGCCGATACCCTCCGAGGCTCTAACGGCGCCGAAAGGTCGTGGTGGGATATCCAACGGTACGATATCACGGTGAAACCGGATTATCCAACAAAGACCACCACAGGCGACGACCTGATCACGTATAAGGTCGTAAGCGCGAACCAGCCGGCCATGCAGATCGATCTGCAGGCCCCGCTTCATATCGACAGTGTCTTTGGCGATGGGCACAGAACGCTCTCTTTTACACAGGAAGGCAACGCCTGGCACGTGCATTCACCGCGGCAAAAGGTCGGAGCCACGGCTACCGTGCGGGTATATTTTTCCGGTACTCCGACAGAGGGGAAAAGACCACCATGGAATGGCGGATGGACATGGACAAAGGACTCGCTCGGGCGTCCGTGGATGACCGTTACCTGTCAGGGCCTCGGCGCATCCGTCTGGTATCCCTGTAAAGATTACCAGGGCGATGAACCCGATAAGGGCGCGTCGATGACCATGATCGTTCCAGACACCCTCGTCGGCGTCAGCAACGGCCGGCTGCAATTCAAAAAAGATAACGGAGACGGGACAACCACCTATAAATGGGCGGTCGTCAACCCCATCAGCAATTATTGTCTGATCCCCTATGTCGGGAAATATGTCACCTTTCATGAGGATTTCCAGGGTGAGAAGGGACATCTCGATCTCGATTACTGGGTGCTGGATTATAACTTGACAAAAGCGAAAGCTTATCTGCCCGAACAGGTGCACAACATGCTGCATGCGCATGAGCATTGGATGGGACCCTATCCCTTTTATGAAGACAGCTATAAGCTGGTGGATGTCGAACACACGGGTATGGAACACCAGAGCGCTGTCGCCTATGGCAATCATTATGCGTTTGGGTACCGGGGCCGCGATGGCAGCGGTACCGGCATCGGCATGCGGTACGATTTCATCATTATTCATGAATCCGGTCACGAGTGGTTCGGCAATAACCTCACCACAAAAGACCTCGCGGACATGTGGGTGCATGAAGGCTTTACCAATTACAGCGAAACATTATTCGCAGAGTATATGTGGGGCAAAGAAGCCGGAAATGATTATTGTGTCGGTACCCGTCGTGGTATCCGTAACGACCGCCCCATCATCGCCCGCTATGGTGTCAACGAGGAAGGCAGCGGTGACATGTACCCCAAAGGGGGCAATATGCTCCAGAGCATCCGGCATAGCATCGATAACGACGAAAAATGGCGCCAGATACTGCGTGGGCTGAACAAGGACTTTTATCATCAGACGGTGACGTCCGCGCAGGTGGAGCACTATGTCTCGCAGCATGCCGGTTACGATTACGGAAAAGTGTTCGATCAGTATCTGCGAACGATACAGATACCCGATCTCGAATATTATTTCAGCGGGGATCATAAGAAAGTGTTCTATCACTGGACGAATTGTGTAGCGGGGTTTGATCTGCCGCTGGTGCTGGCAGGTGACGGCGTTAAGATCCGGATCGTGCCGACGGAGCAATGGCAGAGCAGAGACCTGAAAGGAGACGAAGCGGCGCTGTTCGGAGAAGAAGCTATTAAAAAAATGTACTACATTGGTGTCAAACAAAAATCATGAGATCGATTGCCCGTTTTGTTTTTATCGTCGCGTTCTTCTTTTTTCTGACAGGAACCGTCAGCGCGCAACGTGGAGGTTTCGGCGTAAAATGGGGGAAGGGCGGAGATAAGTATTATGCCCTGGAAAGCAATTCCATCGTCTGCTATAGTCTGCCCGGTTTTCAGCGTACGGTTGCCGTCGAGGCGTCTCAGATGGTGCCTTCCGGAAGGAGCGAGCCGCTCCCCATTCAGGGCTATTCATTCAGCGATGACGATAAGAAGTTGCTGATCTATACCAACAGTAAAAAGGTGTGGCGTCAGAATACCCGCGGCGACTATTGGGTCCTCGATCTGGCGACGCATACGCTCAAACAGCTGGGGATCGGAAGGCCCGCCTCTTCATTGATGTTCGCCAAGCTGTCACCCGACGGAACGAAGGCGGCCTACGTCAGCGAGCACAATCTTTATGTCGAAGATCTGGCCGGAGGGACCATCACTCCGCTGACGACCGACGGCGCTTTCCGTATGATCAACGGCACCTTCGACTGGGCATATGAGGAAGAGTTCAGCTGCCGGGATGGTTTCCGGTGGAGCCCGGATGGCAAGAGCATTGCCTTCTGGCAGCTGGATGCGACGAAGGTGAAGAATTTCCTCATGATCGATAATACGGATTCGTTGTATCCTTTTACGGTGCCTGTCGAATACCCGGTAGCGGGTGAGGACCCGTCGCCCTGCAGGGTCGGGGTCGTCGATGTGGCGTCGAAAAAGATCACCTGGATGGATGTGCCCGGCGACAACCGTCAACACTATATTCCGCGCATGGAATGGGCCGACAATAGCAAGGAGGTCGTACTCGAACAGCTGAACAGAAAGCAGAACGATGCCAGGGTATTTCTCTGTGATGCATCCTCAGGAGCGGCCAGACAGATTTACGAGGAGAGCGACAGCACCTGGATCGACGTGAAACACCGTTACAGCGACGACCCCACCGGCTGGGAATGGATCGACGGCGGAAAGGATTTTCTCTGGGTCTCCGAAAAGGACGGCTGGCGTCATCTTTTCAAGATAAGCCGTGACGGCAAAAAAGAGACCTTGCTCACCAAGGGCAACTATGACCTGATCAGTCTCAAAGCCATCGACGAAAAAGGCGGATTTGCTTATTTCATGGCCTCGCCCGACAATGCGACGCAGGCCTATTTGTATCGTGTACCGCTGGATGGCAAGGGTAAACTCGACCTGGTGTCGCCGGCAATGCAAAAGGGGACGCATAATTATAATATATCTCCGAATGCGGCTTATGCGACACACAATTTCTCCAATCACCTGTATGAATCGGTATCGGAGTGGGTGAGCCTTCCCAAACACACGACCATCAAGACCAATGAGCAGCCGGCCCGCCGCGGTAACGGGCGTCCGCAATACCCGGTCAAAATGTTCCAATTGACCACCGATGACGGCGTCACCATGGATGGCTGGATGATCCTGCCGAAGGATTTCGACAGCACAAAAAAATATCCCGTTCTTTTCAACGTCTATACCGAACCTGCCGCAACGACCGTGAAGGATGTGGCCGGATCGGCCGGCACGCCGCTATATGCCGGAGATATCGCCGCCGACGGATATATCCAGATCAGTCTCGACGGACGCGGCACGCCGGCTCCCAAGGGTGCCGCCTGGCGGCATTGCATCTACCGGAAGATCGGCATCATCAATATCCACGACCAGGCCATGGCGGCGAGAAAGATCCTTCAATGGCCGTTTGTAGACAGCAGCCGTATAGCGGTACACGGGTGGAGCGGCGGCGGCTCGGCTACGCTGAATTTGATGTTTCAATATCCCGATATCTATAAGACGGGCATTTCCATCGCGCCGGTGGCGGACGAGCTGTTGTATGACAATATCTACCAGGAGCGCTATATGGGTCTGCCGCAGGAGAACAGGGAGGATTTCGTACGCGGTTCGCCGCTGTATTATGCGAAGAACCTGCGCGGTAACCTGCTCGTTATCCATGGCACCGGCGATGACAACGTGCATTATAAGGGTACCGAGGAGCTGATCAATGAGCTCGTAAAAGATGACCGGCAATTTCAGGTCATGGTCTATCCCAACCGGACGCATGCGATCCGCGAAGGGGAAGGGACTTCGCTGCATTTATCACACTTGTTTACGGCATATCTTCGGGCGCATTGTCCGGGCGGAGGAAGATAATATGAAGAGAGGTTTATTGTTATCGGTGATCGTTCTGGCGGGCTGCGGGCTGCGGGCGCAGTCTTATGTGCCGGAGTATGGGAATGCATCGGTAAAGGTAAAGCCTGTCGTCGCGATCCGCGCCATGCCCTTTTCCATTAAGGATGTGCGTCTGCTGGACGGGCCTTTCAGACAGGCGATGGAAGCCGATGCCCGATACCTGTCGATCATCGAGCCCGATCGGTTGTTGTCGGAGTTCAGGGCGCATGCCGGCCTGACCCCACGCGCGCCCAAATATGGAGGATGGGAATCCTCGGGTCTGGCGGGCCATACGCTGGGGCATTATCTCTCGGCCTGTTCGATGCAATATGCATCTACGGGCGACACCGTCTTTCTTCATCGGGTGAACTATATCGTTAGCGAGCTGGAGACTTGCGCGAAGACGCGTGGTGGTTATGTAGGAGCCATCCCCCGGGAAGATACGCTGTGGGCGGAAGTGAAGGCAGGGCATATCCGGTCGCATGGTTTCGATCTGAACGGCGCATGGTCGCCCTGGTATACGGTGCACAAAGTGATGGCGGGTCTGCTGGACGCCTGGCTGTATTGCGGCAATAAAGAAGCCCTGAACGTGGAACGCGGCATGGCCGACTGGACGGGCCGTATCGTCGGTGGTCTCCCCGACAGTACGATCCAGAAGATGGAGCTTTGCGAATATGGCGGCATGAATGATGTGCTGGCCAATACGTATGCCATCACCGGCGACAAAAAATATCTCGATCTTTCGTATAAATTTCACGACCGGCGGATACTGGACTCGCTCTCGCATGGTTTGGACGATCTCGCAGGAAAACATTCCAATACACAGATACCGAAGGTGATCGGTTGCGCCCGGCAATATGAGCTGACGGCCAACGCCGGCGACAGCGCCATCGCAAAGTCCTTCTGGTCCATCGTCGTCGGGCATCATACCTATGCCACCGGCGGCAACAGCGATTATGAATATCTGGGTGCCGCGGACAAGCTGAATGATGAACTCACCGATAATACGGAGGAGTCCTGTAATACCTATAACATGCTGAAGCTGACCAGGCATCTTTTCGCCTGGCGTCCGACCGCCGCCCTGATGGACTATTATGAGCGCGCGCTGTATAATCATATCCTTGCCACGCAGGATCATGCGACGGGTATGACGACCTATTTTACACCGCTTCGCATGGGTGGGCATAAGGAATATAGTGACTCTTTCAATACGTTCACCTGTTGCGTGGGCTCGGGGATGGAAAACCACGTGAAATATGGAGAAAGTATTTACTCCCGCGGCAGCGACGGCAGTCTGTATGTAAATCTTTTCATACCCTCCCGGCTTAGCTGGAAGGAGAAGGGTGTCACGGTGGAGCAGCGTACCCTGCTTCCCCGCGAAGACAAGACTGAACTCAACATTACCGCATCACACCCGGCTATGTTTACACTGCGCATCCGGCGGCCGCATTGGTCGGGACCGGTGAGCCTGTCGGTCAACGGGAAACCTGTCACGGTGGTTGTCGGCGAAGATGGCTATTTGTGGGTGCGCCGTACGTGGAAGAATGGGGATAAGGTCGAGGTCCGGTTTCCCGAATCCTTTTATACTATGGCGATCCCCGATAACAAGGACCGTATCGCCTTATTCTATGGCCCCGTCCTGCTGGCCGGCGAGTTGGGGGATAAGGAGCCTGATCCGGTCAGCGGAATTCCCGTGCTGGTATCTTCCAGCGAAGACCCGAATCAATGGGTGCATCGTCTGGCGGACAAGGACCGGCTCGTCTTCCGCACATCCGCCGTCGGGCATCCGGGGGATATCACGTTGATACCATTCAACAGGACGGAGAATGAATATTATTCCGTGTATTGGGATTATTTCTCACCCGCCGGCTGGACCGCTCAGCAGGAGAAGTATGCGGCAGAAAGAAAAAGCGAGCAGGACCTCGAAGACAGGACCGTCGACCGGCTTCGTCTTGGCGAAATGCAGCCGGAGCGGGATCATTCATTTACGGGCGAGGGGTTGCAGACGGGTGACGGACATGGACGGAAATGGCGTTCCGCCGAGGATGGCGGCTGGTTTTCCTTTGTGATCAAAGTGGATAGCGCCGCCCAAAACACTTTGCTATGCAGCTATTGGGGGGACGATCATCGCGGCCGCATCTGGGATATCCAGGTTGACGGGCAGACCATCGCCACTCAGAACCTGACGTCCTTCAAACAAAGTAAGTTCTATGAAATAGCGTATCCCGTACCCACTGAATTGGTGCATGGGAAACAAACCGTGACGGTGCGGTTTGCGGCGCATGGGAAACGGACGGCCGTCGGACCTGTGTCCGGCGTCATTCGTATGGTGAGGAACTAAGCCCTCACCCGGCGCGTGCTCCTTCCCCCGACGGGCGCGCCCTCACTCGACGGGTGCGGCGTTGAGATTGAAATAGCTGTCTACGTACTCGCTGGGTGATTTTCGCGTGACGCTTTTGAACACGCGGTTGAAATTGGTGATGCTGTTGAACCCGCAGTTGTAGGCGACGGTGGCGATGCTGTCGTAGTTGCCGTCGGTCAGCTTCTTACAGGCTTCGTTGATCCTCACCTCGTTGAGGAAGGAGACGAAGGTGTGCAAAGTGTGTTTTTTGAAATAACGGCAGAAAGCCTGTGGCGTCATGTGCGCCTGTTTGGCCACGTCCTCGAGCGTAATGGGTTTGTCATACATCTGGATGATGTAGTTGTAAATGGTCCCGATACGGATGCCCTCATGCTCGCTGTAGCCGGAAGGTTGAGAACAGGAGGACAGCGGCTCCAGTTCGGGGAAAGAGCTCAATTGTTTCAGCAGCTCGATAAAATGGATGAGCTGATCGACACCGGCACTGTTCTGCATGCTGAGCATTTTCGCCGATACCTCGGTCACATGCTGCGGGGGGACCTTAAAACCGGTCTGCCGGTTGGCCAGGAAATTTTTGAGGTTCTTGATCTCCGGCAGCTCGAAAAAGGAGTCCAGCTGACCCTTTATATTGAAAAAGATATTCAGCGTCCGGACCTTTTTACGGCTGGACGGCGAAAAATAGGAGGGGTCGCTCTTGAATACGTGTGGAAGGTTGACGCCCAGCCAGAAGATGTCTCCCGGACGGAAGGCATACATATTGTTTTCCGCGACCAGGGTCCCTTCTCCCTGCTGAACCCAGGTCAGTTGAACTTCCTGGTGCCGGTGGAGATGCGGATAAAAATGTGGCAGTTCATCTTTTTGAACGATGACTGTCCTGTCATGCGGCACCGGGATGGTGAATTGCAGTACTTTCATCGCTGATCAGTTTTGGTGGTGGTTGTGTGACAAAGATTTCGTTACCATTAGCCTCTGTATGAAATTACTCAATTTACGGATATTATCATTATGCTGTGAAAATCGGGTAAAAACTGGTTAAAATATCGCTGGAAGGGATAAAATCGGGGGTTCGATTAGCCCTAAATTTGCGGAATTATGAAAAAAAATGTGGTCGTTATCGGCGGGGGGATCATCGGACTCGGCTCTGCTTACTATCTTCAAAAGGCCGGACATCAGGTTACCGTTTTGGACAGATCGGACTTTATGGACAATTGCTCCTATGGCAATTGCGGGTATGTTTGCCCCAGCCACTTTATCCCGCTGGCTACCCCGGGCATCGTTCGTCAGGGATTGAAGTG
>DASYSV010000047.1:0-14941 GCA_036010185.1 Puia sp. | reverse complement strand
CGGCTGGTATCTCGCGCACCCGGAAAGTAAGTATTTCGGCGTGGGCAAGATTGAAAAGGACCAGGTGATCGACTATGCCGCACGGAAAGGGATGCCCGTCGAGGAAGCCGAGAGATGGCTTAGACCCGTCCTGGAGTATGATGTATGATGAAATTTCCGTAGTTTCGCACCGGCTATAACAATATCTTACTACAAGCATAATAGACCGGTATGAGATCCAGTGGCGTCGTGTACCCCAGAGTTGCCCTATGTATTTTGATTCTCTCCCTGCCTCTTTTGAGCTTCGCGCAACAACAGCCTCCGAAGAAGAAAAAGAACAAACTTATAAAGGAAGTGTATGTCTCCTGGGGATACAATAAGGAATGGTATACCCATAGCAGCCTGCACGTGTCGCAGTCTGCGCTGGGAAATGACTATACGCTCGAACATGTAAAAGCGCATGATCACCCGGGTTGGGATGAGGCGATCCTGACCAAACAGCTCTCCATTCCGCAGTACAATTACCGTCTCGGTTTCCTGCTCGATGAAAAACGGGGATGGGGATTTGAGATCAATTTCGACCACACCAAATATATCATAGCAGACCAGGATGTCCATATAAAAGGGAAGTTGGAAAATCACCCGGTGGATAGCTCGATCGCCTTCAACTCAGCCAACGGATTCTATTATTATCTCAACAACGGGGCAAACTTCCTGCTTTTCAACGTGACCAAACGCTACCATGTACTGACGACCCGTCACGAAAAGCTAAAGCTGGATCTCTACGGGAAGCTGGGTGTTGGACCGGTCATCCCGCATACTCAAAACAGCCTCTTCGGTAACCCCAATCACCAGGGTTTCCAGTTCGGCGGATGGAATACGGGATTCGAGGGCGTCATCCGCGCAACCTTTTTCCGCTATCTCTATCTCGAATATTCCAACAAATTCGACTATGCCCGTTATTCCGGGGTCAATGTTTACCTCGGCAAGGCCAGGCAGGCATTCGGCACGTATGAGATGATCCTGAGCCTGGGCATCGACATTCCGACCAGCCGGAAGTAGCCAGTCGCCTGGATGTCCGGTGTCGCGCAAGAGCCTCAGGCTTTCCCAGCCAGAGGCAATGCGGGTCTTGGCTCGAACAGCCACCATTTGCGGCGACGCGGTTTTTGCGGATAATTCTTTTTGATGAAGGTATCGATGTGCCGGATAGCCTCGGCGATGCTGTCGGTCAGAAGGACGAGCGAGAGATCCTCTTTCGAGACTGTTCCCTCACGGGCCATATCTTCCATATAGGCGAACAACGGTTTGTAATATTCGGCCCCGAACAGCACGATGGGAAACTGCAAAAGACTCTTGGTCTGAACCAGGGTCAGGGTCCCGAAGAATTCGTCCATCGTCCCGAATCCCCCTGGCATGATCACGAATGCATAGGAATATTTCACCAGCATGACCTTGCGGATGAAAAAATGATCGAAGGTGATCGAGGTCTGTACATAAGGGTTGGGTTTTTGCTCGAAAGGCAGCTTGATATTGCATCCCACCGACATCCCACCCGCCTCGAAAGCCCCGCGGTTAGCAGCTTCCATGATCCCCGGTCCTCCCCCCGTCATCGTGGTATAACCCAGACCGGCGATCTGACGTCCTATCTCGCGTGCCGACTGGTAATGCGGATGGTCTTCTTTGAAACGCGCCGATCCGAATACGGTGATACAGGGTCCGACGAAATGCAGGGTCCGGAATCCCCGGATCAGCTCGCGGAATATGCCCCAGGCGAACCGAAGCTCATAGGTACGGCTCCGGGGTCCATCGATATATCCCGTCTCCCTGGAAGGTATTATAAGGTCTGTGTGGTCCATTTTGAATTAAATTGCGCCTCTAATATAGCGCTTATGTCTTCATTACGCATCGTCAGCTACAATGTCAACGGTATCCGCGCCGCCATGAATAAGGGCCTCATCGAGTGGCTGAAGACCGACGTCGCCGACATCGTCGCCATACAGGAAACGAAGGCGCATAGGGACAATGTGGCGCACGCATTGTTCACCGAATTGGGTTTTCATGATTATTGGTTCCCGGCGAAGAAAAAGGGGTACAGCGGCGTAGCGGTCTTTACCAAGGTGCGGCCGGATCACGTAGAATATGGGACGGGACATACCGTCAGCGATGATGAAGGCCGGGTGATCCAGCTGGATTTCGGGGATATCCGTTTGATCAATGCCTATTTCCCTTCGGGCACTTCGGGCGAAGAACGCCAGGGATATAAATATCGATGGCTGGATGAATTCTTCGGTTACCTGGGAACGTTGAAGGAGAAATATCCACGGCTCATCCTTTGCGGCGATTATAACATCGCACATAGGGAGATCGACATCCACGATCCGAAAGGCAATAAGAACAATTCCGGTTTTCTTCCGGATGAGCGGGCCTGGATGGATAAGTTCATCACCAGCGGTTGGATAGACAGTTTTCGTCATCTGAATCCCGAACCACATCGGTATACCTGGTGGAGCCAGCGTTTTCCAGGCGTCCGTGAGCAGAATAAAGGATGGAGGATCGATTATATCAGCGTGACCGACCCGCTGAAAGGGCAGCTGCTTAAGGCGGAAATATACCCCGATGTACGACAAAGCGACCACTGTCCCGTATTCCTCGAATTGTCGGTAGAATAGTATCTTTATCCATTAACCAGCCCCCCTGCATGGAAGAAATACTCATCATTTTAGTCATCCTCCTTATTGTGCTGGTGATGGTGATGCGTACGACACTGCTGGGACGATTCGACGCGCTTGAGCATGAGATCAGACGGCTTCGCGAGGAAAAGCCGGCGGACACTCCGGTCGCAAGGCCTGCACCCCCCGAGCCGCATAGGCCCCAGACGCCTGCCGAACCTGATCGATATCCCGGGCTTGCCGAACCGCATCGCTATCCTGTTCCGCCGCCTCAGGAAACGGAACCTTTCAGACCCATCCCCGAAGCCCGTCCCCAAACACCGGCGGTGCGTACGCCCGAACCTGCGCAGGAGCCGGAGCCCGGGTTTTTCGAACGTCATCCCGACCTGGAAAAATTCATCGGCGAAAACCTTGTGAGCAAGATCGGAATCGCCATTTTAGTGCTGGCCATCGGTTTCTTCGTAAAATATGCCATCGACAACGACTGGATCGGCCCGGCAGGACGCGTTGGTGTCGGTATTCTGTGCGGTGGCATCCTGATCGGCATTGCCCATTGGTTGCGTCACCGGTATAAGGCTTTTAGCTCAGTACTGGTGGGCGGGGGGCTGGCAGTGTTGTATTGTACTATTGCGCTCGCCTATCATCAGTACCAGCTGTTCGGGCAGACGGCAGCCTTCCTCATAATGCTCGTCATCACGGCTTTCTCGGTGATCCTTTCTCTGTTGTACGACCGGCAGGAGCTTGCGATCATCGCACTGGCGGGCGGATTCATCACGCCATTCCTGGTCAGCAACGGAAGAGGAGATTATGTGGTCCTTTTCTCCTATCTGCTGATCCTGAATACGGGATTGCTGGTCATTGCGTATCATAAGACCTGGCGGCTGCTGAACATCCTGGCCTTCGGCTTCACAGCCCTGCTTTTCTTTTCCTGGCTGGTGAGCCTGCCCTATGACGCGTCTTCCGCCGTCTACAGGGGAGGATGGAGCTTCGCAACGACATTTTACCTGCTGTTCTTCGCCATCAATATCGCGCATACGATCCGGAAGACCAGGCCCTTCATCGCCTCGGACTTTATCATCCTGCTGTCCAATACCTGTCTGTACTTCTCGGCGAGTCTCTATTTTATCGAACAGTTGGGTCTCTACCGGTATAAAGGACTGTTCTGCGCCGTCATGGGCGTCTTCCACCTCGTCGCTACGTGGTTCCTTTTTCGGCAGCGGACCGTCGACAAGAATATCCTCTATTTGCTGGTAGGTATCACATTGTCCTTCGTATCACTGACGGCGCCATTGCAATTGCATGGACACTATATCACCCTATTCTGGGCATCCGAGTCGGTATTGTTAAGCTGGCTTTTCGTGCGTTCCGGGATAAACCTCATCCGGCTGTCGGCGCTGCTCGTCTGGATAGCCATGCTTATCAGTCTGCTTATGGACTGGTTCAACATTTACGGGCCCGTAATTTATGACATGCCTGCCGCCAATGGTCCTGGGGCGCTACCGATCGTCTTCAATAAGGGCTTCATGACCGGGCTTTATTCGGCCCTTTGCTGCGGAGCGATCTATTATCTGAGAAAAAGAACCCCGATTGCCAGGATAGCGCTGATCGCCGGCCTGGTCCTGCTTTTCGCCGATGGCGCATTGGAGATCGCTCATCAGTTCGCCTTTTACTTCCATGGCATCGATCTGGCGCCGCTCTATCTCCTGCTGTATACTTATCTTTTTATCACCTTGCTTACGGCCGTTACCCGTGGAAAACACGATTTCCGGCTGATGAACGCGGTGTTACAATACGCCGCGATATTCCTCTATCTCGTCTCGCTGATATATATTTTCGGTCTGCAGGAGACCATGTTGTATAAAAACCGCTATGGCGTCCATTTTATCGCACACTGGACAGGGGATGTCCTGATCGTGTGGATTATGTGGCAATTGGTCGTAGCGGCCCGGGCCCGCACACTAAGCATGGATCCAGCGCTGTTCACCTGGCTGATCTGTATCATAACCGTTATCCTGCTCAGCGCGGAAGGACAACTCCTGGTCAATTCGCTCTTCTATTCGAAACAGAACGATCTTCCGGAACTGGGGCGTGTATACGACAAAACCGTGCTGCCGATCCTGTGGGGCCTGTGCTCCTTCACCTTCATGTGGATGGGTATGCGGCACAAATTCCAACCGCTGAGAATAGTTTCGCTGGTCTTGTTCTCTATTACACTTTTGAAGCTGTTCCTTTTCGATATCCGTAACATTCCTGTTGCGGGGAAGATCGCCGCGTTCTTCTGTCTGGGCGTATTGCTGCTGGTGGTATCATTCATGTATCAACGACTCAAAAAAATCATCATCGAGGATGAAGAAAAGAAGATGGTCTGACAGATGGTTGCCGTTGGGCCTGGTGCTGCTATCGCTGCATGGTGCGGCGCAGGATAGCTTTCATTACCGGGCCCCGCTGGATACAATAAAGAGCGACGCTTTTTACTGGGTACTCTTGCCCCCGTCGCTGGTGGCAAAGAGCCGGCCTGATCTCGGGGATCTTCGCATTCTTGGGCCGGACAATCGATTCGTGCCGTATGTGCTGAAAGACATACCCCGTGCGCTCCTGAACATTCCCGAGGTGGCACCTGAACAAAAGGACAGCAGCGATAAACATTCTTACATTACACTAAGATTCACAGAAGCATACGAGATCGACAGGGTGGTGCTGGTAATCAATAGCCCGCAATACTACAAGCGGTCGGCATATATCACGGCAGAGAGCCCTGTGCCAGGGCAATGGGAGCCGGTTACCCGTATCATGATCGACCCTGCGCATATCCTGTTTCATATCCCTTCAACTAAAACCCATTGCTTACACATCGATATTGCCAATGAAGACAACCCTCCTCTTGTCATCAGCAGGATAGCCTGTTCCCAGATATGCAGGTATATGGTATCCTATTTGACTGCCGGAGAAGGCTACTTCGTATTGACTGGCAATCCTGCAGCCGCTGTGCCCGACTATGACCTCAAATATTTCACTGACAGCCTGATCGGCGAGATGCACTACCTGACACCGGGGCCCCTGCAATATCTGACCGGGAAAGGTCAGCCGGCATCCCAGGCTGCCGCCAGAACAGTGAATAAAAAGACGGCCGCGGCCGAGCGCCAGTCCGGGGTCCTTCTTTGGGTGATCCTTTCTACGGTGTTGATTTTCTTAATTTATTTCAGCGTGAAGATGGTCGGCGCCATCGGAACGAAAAAATCCCCTCATGATCGTATATAACATTACCGTCAAGATACGGTGGGACATAATCGAAGGCTGGCTAACCTGGCTGAAGGAGGAACAGATCCCTGCTGTACTGTCCACCGGAACATTCGATTCTTATCAATTGTATCGCCTGCTGGAGCAGGAGGATGAGGAGGGACCCACCTTCGTCACGCAGTATTTTACCACCTCCCTTGAACGTTGTGAACAGTTTGTGACAGGCTTCGCGCCCAGGTTCCAGGAGGAGGCACGAAAGAAATGGGGGGATGGGTTCATCGCATTTCGCACGCTGATGGAGTCAGTGGGGTAAGCGTCAGATGAGGATTAGCGTGGGTTTCACGCCCGGTCACAAACGTAAAAAAATTTTGTCGGATTCAAAAAGCGGGTATATTTGTTGCTGCTAATTAAATAAAAAATTACACTATGAACAAAGCTGAATTAATCGCAAAAATTGCCGATGACGCAGGCATTACTAAGACCCAGGCAAACGCTTCCCTGGATTCTTTCGTTGAAGCAGTCACCAAAACACTGAAAGGTAATGGAAAGGTCACCCTGGTAGGCTTCGGTACTTTTTCGGTGTCCAAAAGAGCCGCCCGTAACGGTCGCAACCCTCAGACCGGCGCTGTTATCAAGATCAAGGCGAAGAAAGTAGCTAAGTTCAAAGCTGGTAAAGAACTGTCCGCCAAATTATAAGTCTGTTCTAACGAACAAGCCGCCTCCGGGGCTTTGGATAAAGGTCTCAACGGCTAGCAAAGCTCCGCTACCGGTTAAGGTGCCGGGGCTTTTTAAATTTTTTACTATATATCAAAATTGTTCAACATGGGAAGAGGAGATAAGAAAACCAAAAAAGGAAAGATTTTCAGGGGATCGTTCGGCAAGAGCCGTCCCGCCAAACGCACCAAAAAATCGGCAACTTCTGCCGCCAAAGGCAAATAACAACTTTCTTCATAGGCGGGGTGCAGACGCCCCGCCTATGGGGCCAGCCTCTCGATCTTCCAGGGTCCGCTGGATTGCAGCGTGAACAGGAATCGGTCATGCAGACGACTGGGACGTCCCTGCCAAAATTCGATCCTCACCGGCTTAAGCACATATCCGCCCCAATGCGGAGGACGCACGATCATTTTACCCTGCCATAATTCACGGTATCTTCTTTCGTTGTCTTCCAGCCATTCGCGGCTGCTGATGGGTTCGCTCTGGGGAGAAGCCCAGGCACCGATGCGGCTTCCTTCGGGACGGCTATCGAAGTATTCGTCACTGATGCGCGCGGGGGCGAGGTTGATGAGACCGCCGATACGAACCTGGCGTTCCAGTTCCTTCCAGAAAAAAACGAGAGCGCCGCGTGGGTTCTCCAGCAGCTGCATGCCTTTGGTACTATTGTAGTTGGTGTAAAATGTAAAACCTCTTTCGTCAAATCCTTTTAACAAGACTATGCGGGCATCCGGCATTCCGTCGGCAGTGGCAGTCGCCAGGGTCATGGCATTCGGCTCTTCGATACCGGCATTCATCGCCTCCTGCCACCATTTTCCAAACTGGGCGAAGGGATCCTTTAGTATATCATCTTCCGAGAGCGTCTGTAATTTATATTCTTTCCGAATATCGGCAATAGTAGACACGAGGGATAATTTTGGAGGGTAAAAGTACGGCAAATCCTTCACTCCATACCCTGGGCGATATCATTGATCGTGCCGGACCCCGTGATCCTGGCGAGCAGATTTTCCATGTCGGTGACGCGCCGGAGCTGACTTTCGATCTTCTTGTTGTGCTCCGCGATCTCCTGCAGGTCGTGGTTCAGCTCTTCGAGGAAGGCGGACCGTTTCTGATATTGAAGACGTTGAAAATTGGCTTCCTTCAGTTTTTCTTCGGTGTCTCCGAGGATGCGGGTGATACGCTGGTTCTCCTCACGGATCGAAATATATTTCAGCTTCATCTCATCATGCTCCTTGCCTAATTTGAAATAGGACTCTTTCAATCCTTCGTAGTCCGTACCGCGGTTGTAGGGTTGTGTCAGATAGGCCTGTAATTTCTGCAGCTTGTCCTGGAGCGTATTATATTCCTCGTAGACTTTGTCGAGCCGCTGGGTCATTTCTTCCGATAGTTTTTGCTGATGCCGGAGATTGCTGATCTCCGTCTCTTTCTCTATCAGCAGCTGACCTGCCTCGCGGAGACGGGCATTGATATCTTCATTCAGCTGCGTCAACTCGCGGTTCTTCTTTTCCGACTCTTCGACCAGCTGGGTCTGTTCCAGCAGGCGTTGTATATGACCGTTATGCTCGATCAGTTTTTCCTGTGCCGCCTTTAGCTGGTAAAGATAGTTGCCCGCGTAATCGGGTTCCGGTTGCTGATCGGCCGGAACGCCGTTCTCTTCGGTTGCCGGGGGCACGAGGCGGGCCTCCGTTTCCTCCAGTTGCGCGCGGACTTCATCCAGCTCCAGCCGCAGGCTATCGAGCTCCTGCCGCGACTCATCGAGTTCGATATTCAGGACCTGCTCGGTCTCCTGTGCTTTGGAAAGACGGTCGCGCAGCTGCTGCTGCGATCTCTCCTGCATATCCATGTCGTTGTAATACTTCAGTTTCCAGTTGTCATCTTCACTGATACCGGCTGAAGGGGAGGGGTCGTTGATCGGAAGACTCTTTTTCGAATTCCAGACAAAATGAATGGTGAACCCGAGAATAAGAGCTCCCAACTCACAGATGATGATAACGGGGAGGCTCATCGTCAATTCCATGCCCAATATGATGTTCAAGTTGTTTAAGGTGTTCATAACGGTTCGGAACAAGATTTAACCAAACAGACTACTTTACAATACTATGGCTTTTCCGGGGGAATGATCGTTAACAACAGGGCTTGCTTTTCATGGAATATTTAGAGGGAGGAAGCTGTAAGAACTACTCGTGCATAAGTAGTCGGTGGTGATCAAGTGACCAAATTACTATGGTTTGCCCAGATAAGCAAACATTTGACCAAATAGTATTTGGCTGCTTTCAATAGATTAACAATCAATCTTTTACTAATGTTCCTACCTTTTCTCCGCGAACTACCCGCAGGAGATTTCCGGGTTTGTTCATATCGAAGACGATGATCGGAAGCTGGTTTTCCATACAGAGGGTAAAAGCCGTCATATCCATTACCCTCAAATTTCGGGAAATGCACTCCTGGAAGGTGATGGATTCGAATTTTTCCGCGGTTGGAACCTTCTCGGGATCGGCCGTATAGATGCCATCCACGCGGGTGCCTTTCAGGATCACTTCCGCATTGATCTCGATGGCTCTCAGCGAACCCGCGGTATCGGTAGTAAAATAAGGATTACCTGTTCCCGCGCCGAAGATGACCACGCGACCTTTTTCGACGTGCCGGATCGCCCGGCGGCGGATATAGGGTTCGGCGATCTGCTCCATCTTTATTGCGCTTTGCAAACGCGTATAGACACCTATTTTTTCCAGACCGGCCTGCAGTGCCATCCCGTTGATCACGGTCGCCAGCATGCCCATATAGTCCCCGTGAGCCCGCTCGATGCCGGTCTCCGCCTCATTCATTCCGCGGTAGATATTGCCGCCGCCGATGACGATGGCCACCTGTACTCCGAGCTCGACGATCCTCTTGATATCCTGTGCGTATTGAGCGATGACGGCGTTATCGAAACCAAAACTCTTGTCTCCCATCAGGGCCTCTCCGGATAATTTCAGCAGAACACGCTTGTATTTGGGGATCATGTCGCGAAGGTATAAAAAAAGGTGGCACTGCCACCTTTTTTAATTATCCGAGTTGTACTCTTTTGAACTGGGTCACCTTGACAGTAGGATCGACACCTTTCAGATAATCGCCTACAGTTTTGGAGGCATCCTTGACGAAAGCCTGTGCAGTTAAGGTATTCTCCTTGAAGAAGGCGTTCAATTTTCCGACGGCAATTTTGTCGATCATCTCATCGGGTTTGCCGGCCATCTTCGGATCATTCCTGATCTGCTCTGTAACGATCGCTTTTTCGCGTGCAACGACATCGGCGGAAACCGAATCTGGATCGACTGCAACGGGATTCATGGCGGCGATCTGCATGGCGATGTCCTTACCGGCTTCGAGCACGGCGGGAGTATTCTTCGACAGTCCTACCAGGACGCTCATGCGATAGGCGCCATGGATATAGGCGGCTACACCTTCTGCGTCGATACGCTCGAAACGTGCCAGCTGGATCTTCTCACCGATGCGGGCAACCTGGTCGTTGATCCTGTCGGATATCGTGACACCGTCCAGCCTTGCAGATTGCAATTCCTCCAGTGTCTTGATGTTCTCCTTCAGCGCGACGTTAACGATGCTTTGCGCGAAAGCTACAAAATCCGCATTCTTGGCCACAAAGTCCGTTTCGCACGCTACGGTGATAATATAGCCCGTCTTATTATCGGGGGTGGTCGTAGCGATCACCACGCCTTCCTTGGCTTCGCGATCGCTGCGTAATGCGGCAACTTTCTGACCTTTCTTGCGCAGATAATCGATCGCTTTCTCGAAATCCCCATCGCTTTCCACGAGCGCTTTGCGACAATCCATCATACCGGCGCCTGTAGTCTGGCGCAGCTTGTTGATATCGGCTGCTGTTATAGTTGCAGTTGACATATGATTAAGTTTAATAAGGTGTAATACTAACGTCCCCCGGGGCGACGCGGTCCGGAATTCGGTATCCTGCGTTTAGGCTGGCTGGTGCCCTTTACCTTCTCACCACGGCCGCGGGAAGCTTCGCTTTCCGCTTCCGCCTGCAGACGCGCAGCCTTCCTTTCATTCTCGTCGCTTCCGGAATCTTCTACGTCTTCCTCTTTAGCTGCTTGTCTTTCGGCAAGGCCTTCGGCAATGGCAGCGGTGACATAGTTGACGATGATGGCGATGGACTTGGTCGCATCGTCATTGGCAGGGATGGCGAAGTCCACCTTGTTGGGATCGCAGTTGGTGTCGACCATGCCAAAGGTGGTTATACCCAGGCGTTTGGCTTCTGCCAGCGCGATGTGCTCATGACCGATGTCCACGATGAACAGGGCGGCGGGCACGCGTCCCAGCTGAGCGATACCGCCGAGAACTTTCTCTTTCTTATCTTTTTCCCGGCTGAGGGTGAGACGTTCTTTTTTGGTGATGCTGTCGAAAGTGCCGTCGTTCAGCATCTTTTCGATGCTCTGCATCTGCTTGACACTCTTCCGAACGGTATTGAAGTTGGTCAGCATGCCGCCGAGCCAACGTTCGGTTACGAACGGCATATTCACCTTGCGGGCGCATTCCGTAACGATCTCTTTCGCCTGCTTCTTGGTGCCGACGAACATGACCTTCTTGCCGCTCTTGGCGATCTGCTTGAGCGCGGCAGCCGCTTCCTGAAGACTTTCCGTAGTCTTGTTCAGATCGATGATATGGATACCTTTCTTCTCGGCGAAGATGTAAGGCAGCATTTTGGGGTTCCACTTCTTACGCAGGTGACCGAAATGGACACCGGCTTCGAGGAGTTGTTGTTGTAATGAAGTGTTATTTTCCATTGTATTTTATTATAATAGTAGTGAGAACAGGGATTAACGTTTGCTGAACTGGTAGCTTCTTCTTGCCTTTTTGCGACCGGGTTTCTTCCTTTCCACGGAGCGGGGATCGCGACGCAGAAGACCTGCCGCCTTCAACGCGGGGCGGAATTCGGCGTTCACTTCCAGCAGCGCGCGGGCGATTCCCAACTTTGCGGCTTCGGCCTGTCCTTTCATGCCTCCGCCGGTCGCATTGATCTTCACATCGTACTTGTCGATGCCTTCGACCGTCTTTAGCGGAAGCTCGACCTGGTTCTGGAGGTATACCAGCGAGAAATATTGTTTGTAGTCTTTGTCATTTATCGTGATCTTGCCGTCTCCCCTGCTGAGGAACACCCGGGTTACAGCCTCTTTACGGCGACCAACTGCATTTTTTTGCTTTTCCATTTATCAGAAAAATTAGAAGGTTAAAGTTTTGGGTTGCTGTGCGGTGTGCGGATGTTCTGCACCGGCATAGACGAAAAGTTTTTTGAACATCTTGCGCCCCAGCCGGTTCTTCGGCAGCATGCCCTTGACGGCCCTTTCGATGACGGCGTCGGGACGGCGCCTCATGAGATTCTTGGCGATCTCTTCTTTTTTGCCGCCGGGATAACCCGAGAAATTGATGTAGATCTTGTCCTCCGCCTTGTTACCCGTGAAGACGACCTTGTCCGCATTGATGACGATGATGAAATCACCGCAATCCACATGCGGGGTGTAATAGGCCTTGTTCTTGCCACGAAGCACTGCGGCGATCTTGGAACACATGCGGCCTACGGTTTGATTAGTACCGTCCACAACATACCAGTCGCGTTTAACGGTAGCCTCGTTCGCATGTTTGGTTGTGAAATGTAATTTGCTCATTTTCTTGTGTTTTTGAATGAAGCCGTCGCTATCCCGACGGCACTTCTTTGGTTTGCCCTTCCCGGGCCGCATATGAGGCGGCTTTCGAAAGGAGTGCAAAGGTAGATTTATTTAGAGTGATGTTCCAAAGAAATGAAGGGGTATTTTTAAGGGGGCATTTGTAATTAATTGATTTACAATAAAAATTTTGCCCTGCTGCAAAAATGTCGACCCAAACCGATAACTTCATCCAAAAAATCCTGAACAATGTCCACCCCCATCCTCTCCCTCGGGCGCTCCACATTCGGCGACCCGGCCAATAAAGACCGTGTCCTTAGCCGCGAGCAGGCCTATACCCTGCTGGAGGATTGGGTACCGAACGAGCGGCTGCGGCTGCATATGAAACAGGTGGGGGCCGTCATGCGTGCCTGGGCGATGGAACGCGAGGGCGCCGATGAGCGAACGGCTTTCAAATGGGAACTGGCGGGTCTGCTCCATGATGCCGATTGGGAAAAGCATCCCGACGCACATTGCCGCATCATCATCGAACACCTGGAATCACTGAAGATCGATCCGGAGGTGATCCACTGCATTGCATCGCATGGACCCAAACATTTCGGTGTAGAGCCGGAAACAACGATGGACAAGATGATCTATGTGTTCGACGAGCTGTCGGGGTTTATCCATGCCGCCGCATTGATCCGCCCTACCCGTTATGAAGGCATGGACGTAAAAAGCATTACGAAAAAACTAAAGACTCCCTCTTTTGCCGCGCAGGTCAGTCGCGACGATATCAACGATGCCCTTAGCCGCGTCAATATTCCGCTGGAGGAGATCATCCAGTTCATCATCGATCACCAAAAGGATGTGCAATAAGCCCGATCATTTATTCTTCAGGTAAGTAAACTGAAAACCGTCGCTTACGAATTGGGTCAGCACCATCCTATCCAGGCTGGCCCGGCACAGGTACAGAATGCTGGTATCACCAGAGAACTTCAGCCCGATAGTATCCGTCAACGTACCAGTGGCAACTTCGGCGATCCCAAACCGACCCGTATCCGTCGTATGGCCGTTGACGCTATTGTTGTAACGCCAGTCCCCATGGAGGGCCAACAGGACAAGCGAGTCCGCCGGGATTGTTGTCGTCCTCCCTCCTATTCCACCGGAGACCTGTACGAGGCGCCAGCTACCGCTATCCGCGAAGTAATAGAAAGGCTCACAGCAGACGGGATGCTCGTTCTTATGACAGGCTGCTAAAAGGGTGAACGATACTAATACAAACAGTAGAAAGGTATTCCGCACAGGATTTTTTTCATATGACAATCAATATTCGGCCATCGTTGCACGCTCCCCGCCTAATGGAGGACAAGGAAAGGAAAATGCGCGGTGATGCCGGCGCCTACGAGCTTCAACACATAAAGCCCGTTGGGCAAAGATGCCGGGTCATACAGGCGTCCTGCCGGCAGGGAATATGTCCCGGCGCCCTGGCTGCCGAGATAAAGGGTCGCTATGCGGGCGCCGCTGATAGAATAGACTTCCAATACGCTGTTACCGGCGACGGGCAAACGATAGGTGATCGTAGCGCTGCCGATACCTGCGGGGTTGGGGTAGATAGCCAGTCCCGCCGGGGACACGGGAACAGGGCTGGTGGTCGTAGTGTCGGGGCCGCCGAGGTTTTTATTTGTATAAACATGATATTCTCCGGCGGCAAACATCATCTGCTGCGAACCGCCGGTCGCCTGGAGGGTCTTTCCGGAGAGATAATCGTACCATATGCCGGCGGAGGGGAAGGATATGCTGGCCGTTGAGGGGACGACGTCGAAATTTCCGATGACCATGACGCTCAGCGAATCTGAACTGACACCGAGATATTTGACGTTGCCCGCCAGCGAATAGTTGGTGGCACCTGTCCTGAGCCCGGGGTAATTGGCAAGGAGCCGCAGCAAAGAGGAATGCACATCGTGCAGCTTCTTTCTCGCGCTATCCCGGAGATAGTCCCAACGGATCGGCTTGGGAACCAGGCGGCAGGAGCCCGACTGATCGACGGTGCCATTGGTACACCAGTTGATGGAATAGTCGAAGCCCAGCTCGCTGAATTCCGTAAGCATCTTGGGCCCGGGCGCCAGAGCCCAGAAAGCGGTCGCCATGGCATCGCGAGCCAGACCGGTAGCCGTGTCCGTAATATTATAGCTGCCGCCGTGATTGCCATATTGTTCGTTGTTGTATTGAAGCCGCTCGTCGTCATGGCTGTCCTGGTAAACGACAAGCCCGGGAGCATTCCAGCCGCCGAGCGAGGTATAGATGCTACCGCTAAGATCCCAGGTGGCACCGCCGGGTGAAGGAGTGTTGTAACCCATGGTCGCCTGATTGTAGTTGGCGCTAAGGTCTTCTCCCCAGAGCAACATTCCATAGTTGGCTTCCACCTGTTGCTCGCTGTTATCGGCAAACATTTCGAGGATACAATAGCTGCCGGGTGAGGCCGTCTGCATTTGATTGTAGATCGTATCCCAGGTGGCGACGCGTCCGGCGTCATAATGGCCCCAGGCGGCGACATCGCAGTTATTGCCCTGGACGTCGCATGTCCTTGTCTGGGTAAATCCCTTGGCAAGGTCCCAGCGGAACCCGTCGATGCGATAGTTGGTGAGCCAGTAGTCGATCACACGCTGCGTGAACCGGACCGTGGCGGGACTCTGG
>DASYSV010000009.1:0-4432 GCA_036010185.1 Puia sp. | reverse complement strand
TGACGATCCTCCAAAAAAACGTGCTCGACAAACTGCTGGCCATCAAGGACCCTCGTACCGACAAACGGATCAATTTCGTGGGCGGCATCCGCGGTTTAGGCGAACTGCAGCGACGCGTAGACAGCGGCGAGATGAAGGCGGCTTTCAGTCTTTATCCTGTCAGCATTGAACAACTTTTCGATATCGCCGATAACGGGGATATCATGCCGCCAAAGAGCACGTGGTTCGAACCCAAGCTGCGGGACGGGTTGCTGACGCATCTGATATAATGCATTATCTTTAGCGTCAAAACGCGAAAAGCATGAGCAGGACCCTTTTCTTGGCTGTATCCTTGTTGACTTTTGCCGTGGTCGGGCAGGCGCAGGCGCAGGCATCCGACGGAAAAACGCCGCAGGAAGTAGCCCGCACCTATACTCAGCAGGGCGACTATACCAACGCCATCGTAGTGCTCAACGGCGCTCTTCAAAAGGATCCCCGGAACCTCGAATTATCCAAGGACCTCTCTTTCAACTACTATCTGAGCAGGGATTATACCAAAGGACTGAGTATCGCCAAACCATTGATCGACCGTCCCGATGCCGATGTGCAGACGTACCAGATCGTGGGTATGTTCTATAAGGTGCAAGACGACCGAAAGGAATGCGAAAAGCTGTACCGCGCCGGGCTTAAGCGTTTCCCGCGCAGCGGCGTATTGTACAATGAATATGGAGAAGTGCTCTGGGCCAGCCAGGACTATTCGGCTATCCGGCAATGGGAGAAAGGGATAGAAACCGACCCCAATTATTCTTCCAACTATTACAATGCCGCCAAATATTACTATTTCACAAGGGACAAGGTCTGGGCCTTGCTGTATGGAGAGATCTTCATCAATCTCGAAAGCTATAGCAAACGAACGGCGGAGATGAAGGACCTGTTGCTGGCCGGGTATAAGAAGCTATTTCTCGATCCGGACATGAAAAAAGACCAGGATACTAAGAATTCCTTCGGGATGGCATGGCTCAACGTCATGGCACCGCTGAATTTTACGGTCCGGGACGGGATCACTGCAGAATCCCTGACTGTCCTTCGTACTAAGTTCATTATCAATTGGTTCAATACTTACCCATCGAATTACCCGTTTCGTCTTTTCGATTATCAGCGGCAGCTGCTGAAAGAGGGGATGTTCGAGGCTTATAATGAGTGGATCTTCGGCGCCGCGGGTAATCTTCCCGCTTTTCAGGCGTGGACAAACACGCATAGCGACGTGTATAATCGCTTTATCAATTTTCAGAAAGGGAGGATATTTAAGTTACCCGAGGGACAATATTATCAGAATGCAGCGAAGTAGGCCGGCCAGATTTTTTTCCCTAATTTGATCTTATAAACTGATGTCATGATGGAGCCTAAACGGTTATTCGATTGCCTGGAGCTGCACCTTGAAAAGGACCCTCTTCCCGACATGCTTGCTGCCAGGGAGAACGGAACCTGGAAGACCTATAGCACGACGGATATCGCGACACTGGTCCGGCAATTGAGCACCGGCTTGTTGAGACTGGGCATTCCGGGTGGCGACCGTAGCGTGGAAGGCATCGATAAGGTGGCCGTCATTTCCAAAAACCGGCCGGAATGGATCATGCTGGATATGGCGGTCCAGCGGACCGGCGCCGTTCTCGCCCCGATTTATCCCACGATCTCACCTTCGGAACTGGAGTTCATCCTCAATGATGCGCAGGTGAAATACATCTTCGTCAACGACGGGGAGCTCTTCCACAAAGTATCGTCCATCCGTGACAAAGTGGCCAGTCTTCGGGAGATATTCACCTTCGAAAACGTAAAAAATGTCCGTCACTGGAAGGAATTGCTGGCAGAGCCGACGGCGGAAGAAACCAAAAGACTCGATTCGATAAGAAACGGGATCGGCGAGAACGAGCTGGCAACCGTCATATATACCTCCGGCACCACCGGGACGCCTAAAGGCGTCATGCTTTCGCATCGCAACATCCTCTCCAATGTACAGGCTGCCATTCCCTGTTTGCCGCAAGGCACCCGAAGGGCCCTCAGCTTTTTGCCGTTGAACCACATCTATGAACGGATGCTTTCCTATCTGTATCTGTTCAGCGCTGTGTCGGTGTATTATGCCGAGAGTATGGACACTATCGGGGACAACCTGAAAGAGGTGAAACCGCAGATGTTCGTTACCGTGCCCAGGCTGCTCGAAAAAGTATATGACAGGATCATGCACAAGGGCGCCGAGCTCACTGGTGTCAAGAAGAAGCTGTTCTTCTGGGCGCATGGGCTGGCGGCAAGGTATGAGATCAACAAGTCCATGGGATTCGCGTACGACCTGCAATTGGCGTTGGCCAATAAGCTCATCTTCAGCAAATGGAGAGAGGCGCTTGGGAACAATATCGTGGCCATCGTAAGCGGAGGCGCCGCCGCACAGGTGAGACTGATCCGCATTTTCACCGCGGCGCGGATACCCATCCTGGAAGGATACGGTTTGACCGAGACTTCTCCGGTCATCGCCGTCAACCGGATGGAGATAAAGGATCGGCTATTCGGTACCGTCGGTCCGATCATTCCCGGTATAGAGGTGAACATTGCCGAAGACGGCGAGATCCTCTGCAAGGGGCCGAATGTCATGATGGGTTATTACAAACGTCCCGATCTTACGACAGAGGCTATTACGGACGGATGGTTCCACACGGGTGATATAGGCGTGCTCGTCGAAGGACGTTTTCTGAAGATCACCGACCGGAAGAAGGAAATGTTCAAAACCAGCGGAGGCAAGTATGTCGCCCCATTGCCGATCGAGACCAAATTGAAAGAGTCTCCGTTCGTAGAGCAGATCATGGTGGTCGGGCCGGAAAGGAAATTCGTAGGCGCCCTTATAGTTCCGGCGTTTGCGAACCTGAAAGCGTGGGCCAAACAAAATGAGATAGCCGACGGCACGCATGAAGAACTGATCCGTAATCCCAAAGTGCTGGCCTTTTACCGCGAGATCGTGGACAGCTACAATACCAATTTCAACCATGTGGAACAGATCAAACGCTTTGAGCTGTTGCCTGCGGAATGGACCATCGATACGGGGGAAATGACGCCGAAGCTAAGCCTTCGGCGCAAGGTGGTGACGGAGAAATTCCATGCCGCCATCGAAAAGATCTACAGGGAGTCCTGATCTATTGTTTCTCTTCCCTGAATGTGAGCATCTGCATCTTGCCGTTGCCGACGATCAGGAACAGGATCAGCAGCAGCAGGATAAGGATCGAAACCAACACTTCGGAAAATGGCCGGTAGAGCGTCGTATTTACAAAAAAGACAGCACCGAGAAGAATGGGTATATTGACAAGACAGGCGAACCGCGTCAGTACACCCAAAATGAGCAGGATCCCTCCCAGCAAATGTGCGAAGGAGATATAATTGCTCATGAGCATCGCCGCGAAGGTACCGAAGGACATCCTGTTCGTGATGAGGTTCAACATCTGACCCATGTTCATGAGAAAATCGACGCCTTTGTAGCAAAGGAAGGCTCCGAGCAGAATGCGAACGAAGTCGAGCCATAAAGGGTGGTGAGTATCACCCCAGCGTTCCACGCGTTGTACGAGGTTCATATAGCTGCGTTTTTTTGTGTAAGAAAAAAAGAACTGTCTTTAAATATACGAAAATAAAACTATATTTATTCCGGCTTCATCCCTCCCCCTATCGATCTCTTTCGATATTTCAGACAGATAACCCAAAACCTTCTTCATGAAATCTCTTCTGACCATCGCCTATCTCGTGCTGATAGTCGCCGGCATATTCATTTCAACGCGAAGCCGGCGGAATAATGCCCGGTTCTATTCAGGCAAAAAACCATCCGTCTTTTATACTTTTTTCTACTATGCCCTCGGCCTGCTGATCACGTTCCTCTCCTATGGTGTCCTGACGGGTATTTTCCCCATGGCCGCCATACTCCTGCTGCTGGCGGCCAGCATTCTCGCGCAGGCCATTTATTCCGTAGCCGGCGCGGTGTTAGGATTTACGTTGTTGGAGAAAAAGGAAAAGATCCGGTTCCTTTCTACTATCAGCGGCGCACAGCATAGCAAACTGGTTTTGCTGATCGTCTTTTTGAATGCTCTCATCAATATAGGCTTTATCGTCTACATCCTTATTCTGTTCTGGCGCAATCCTTACCGGGATCACGGCACGGCCATTTACATTGCCTTCGTGCAGTTCACCCTGTCAAGTCTGACAAGTTCCTTTGCAACCGGCCTGATCACATGGCCATTGCTCACCAATGAATTCTCCGATGATGATGCCAGGAATAATACCCTCGCTTCAAATTTCTCCGGGATACTGGGGAACATGATCATGCTGCTATTTCCCTATCTTCTTTTCAAGAATGATTTCTTTGCCGAGCTGACGAAGATCGGGATACCGCTGCCCTCCTTCGGCATGTTGTTGTCCATCCCCC
>DASYSV010000043.1:0-5535 GCA_036010185.1 Puia sp. | reverse complement strand
TGGGTAATTTTTCTCAGTGGTTTAAGATAAAGCGTAAAAAAATAGGGTTTCAGATCATTGAGCTTCCAGGCAAGGCGGTCCTCGCGGTTGCCCCGGAAACGGTTTCGAAGGGTAGCGTTACTGACCCCTCCTACCCGCATCTTCACGGTCACGCGGCGGATATATCGGGTAGAAAGGCCATATTTCAGCAAGATACGAAGCATCAGCTCATAATCGGCGGATGTCCTCAGGCTGGTGTTGAACCCTCCGGCCTTTTCGTACACCTCTTTCCGGACGAAGAAGGTCGGGTGCGGGGGCATCCAGCCATAATAAAAATAGTTGCGTTTGAAAGGACCGGAATGCCACACCCGTTTGACGCGGGCCATATCATCGTGCTGCACGTAATGCAGATCGGCATAAACGGTCATGACGGCCGGATCTTCGAAGACGCGGGCAACATCGGATAAAACCGAGGCGTCCGCATAGATGTCATCGGAATTCAGGATCCCGATCACGTCACCATGTGCCAGCCGGATCCCTTTGTTCATGGCGTCATACAGACCCTTGTCCGGCTCCGAAACCCATTTGCTCACATGCGGGAAACCAGAGACGATAGCGGCTGTCGCATCGGCCGATCCGCCATCGATTATAATATGCTCGATATCGGGATGGTCCTGTTCCCGGATGCTGGTCAGCGTATCCTTTACCGTCGCAGCGCTATTATACGTGGCTGTTATGATCGATATCTTCATATGACTAGCGGGTGATCACGCAATTCTCCAATACCAGCATGTCCATATTTGTCCGCAGGAAACATTCGAGCGCCTCTTCGGGCGAGTTGACGATCGGTTCGTTCTCGTTGAAGGAGGTGTTGAGCAGGATGGGCACACCCGTTTTTTTGTAGAAGGCTTCGATCAGCCGGTAGTAACGGGGGCTCACGATTTTGTCCACCGATTGCAGCCTGCCGGTACCGTCGGCATGCGTAACGGCGGGTATACTTGCGCGTTTTTCCTCGCGTATGGGAAACACCTTCTCCATGAATGGAACGGCGTCGGTGACCTCGAAATATTCGGGAATATATTCCTTCAGGATGGAAGGGGCGAAAGGCCGGAAGCTCTCGCGGCGTTTGATCTTGCTGTTGAGGAGGTCCTTGGCGTCCGACCGGCGGGGGTCGGCCAAAATGGATCTGGCGCCGAGTGCGCGGGGACCGAATTCAGCCCTTCCATTGAACCAGCCGATCACTCCCGCATCGATCAGGCGGTCGGCAACCGTCTCATACAGCTGATCATCAGGGAATACGCGGTAAGATATGTTGCGCGACTGGAGATATTTCTCAATCGTCTCATTGCTGAAACGGCTACCGGTATAGGCCGACCATACCGGTTCGGCGCGGGGCTGGTCCAAAACGTGATTGTACACATACAGCGCCGAGCCCATCGAGATACCCGCATCATGACCGGCGGAAGGTATATACACGTTCCTGAAGGGTGTATTACGCGTGAGCTTGCCATTGGCAACGGAGTTCTGGGCGACGCCGCCTGCGATACAGATATTTTCCAGACCGGTCTTTTTGTGCAGGTGCGTCAGGATGTGGAAGATGAGCTCTTCGGTGATCCTTTGTACCGAGGCGGCCATATCTTTATGATACTGGGTCAGGGCCTCTTCCTTTTTGCGGGGTGCGCCGAATTTTTCCACCATATAGTCCGAATACAGGGGGGCCACCACGGGGATATGGTCTTCGCCATACGAGATGATCCCGCTCCTGGCATCGCGGAAATATTTCGTATTGAGACGGAATAAGCCGTTGGGCAGGAATACCAGGACGTCGCGCAGACGGTCGACATATTCGGGTTTCCCATAGGGAGCGAGTCCCATGACCTTGTATTCATCGCCATAATGGGGGAAGCCGAGCAGCTGTGTGAATGCCGTATAGAATAGTCCTACGCTATGCGGGAAATCCACCGAGTCGAGGATGGTGATCTTATTCCCCTTACCCGTGCCGATCATCGCGGTGCTGAAATCCCCCGAGCCGTCGATGCTGAGCAACGCCGCTTCATCAAAAGGGCTGGCAAAAAAAGCGCTGCCGAGATGGCTGCGATGGTGCTCTACCTGGTGTATCCTGCTTTTCAGCAGACGGGCATCGACTGAAGGATCGATGGCGGTCAATTCGGTTTCCAGGGAAGCGACTTTTTTGGCGTTGTTAAGACGATCTTTGACAGCAGACCAGCCGCCTCCGGGATGGCTGGCCAGGAACAGGAGTTTCTTCCCCAGTTTGGCATACGGGTCGCGCCCGATGGCGATGTGGTCCACCTGCGAAAGCCCGATGCCGGCCTCCTGCAGACAGAACTTCACGGCCATCGACGGGAAGCCCGCCCAGTGTTTGACCCTCCGGAATCTTTCTTCTTCCGTGGCGGCGATCATTTTTCCGTCTTTGAAAATTGCTGCCGAAGAGTCGGCGTGATAAGCATTTAGTCCTAGGATATACATTATTGACGATCTTGTTTGAGTAGTAGTGTTTCAATTGCCCCGACGATCCGGGCATAGGAAAAACCTCCGATCAGTCGTCTCGAAGCCTTTTTCATATCGGCGAGCCGCTGCGGGTGATTAACCAGCGTTTCCGCAAACTCCCTGCATTTGTCATAGTCGGTCAGACCGAAGATGATCCCATTGACGCCTTCCTTCACCAGATCTACCGCGCCGCCCGTCTTATCGGACAACATAAGTGCGCAGCCGCTGGCCATGGCCTCATTTGCGCCCAGCCCCCAGGTTTCGCTGCCCGAGCACAGCACGAATACATCGCCGATACGATACAACACCGGCATGATCGCCTGGTTCTGGAAATCCAGGAACAGCACCCGTGAACCGGCACCGGCGGCATCTTTCAAGGATGCCTCGAGAGGGCCGTTGCCCGTGATGACGATCCGGATCTTGTCGTTGCCGATCCGGTGCGCCAGTTCCGTGAGAAAGAACGGGTTCTTTCTCGGCTCCAGTTTTCCCGCGAAAAGGATCACCACGTGGTCGTCGGCGATGCCCAACCGATGCCGCCATTCGATCGCCCTCGCGCGGTGATCGGCGTCAGGTTCTCCGAAGCGGTCGTTGTCGACGGCGTGCGGGGCGAATACCAGCTGGTCTTCGCGCATCCCATGACGCAAATAATACTCTTTGTTATGCGAACCGGTATACAACGCGTAATCGACGTGTCTGTATACCCATTTCAGAAAAATTCTTCTCATCAGCCGTTTGAGGCCGGGCTGTTCGCCGAGCAGCGTGGAGTCTCCCCTGAACAGGACGGGCACCTTACCGTAGAAATGGCGCATACACCGAAGATGGCTGGTGAAGCTCCATCCGAAAACCAATACGGCATCCGGCTTCCATCCTTCGATCTCCCGGTTGAGCGTCGGGTTGACGATACCCTTGAAATGATGGGTGCCGGGGTCTTTGGCGATATTTTCGACGAATACGTGGTCATATCCTTCCAACAGGGGAATGTCCCAGTCGATGTCCTTGCCGAAGTGCGGATCGTATTTCTTTCCTTGCGAGGACTGACCCCAGGTGTAGAAAACGCGGACGCTGAGGCGTCCGTGCTCCGTCAATAATTTGAACAGGGGCGCGTTGTATTGGATGGGGTGCGATGTAACGATGGCCAGTTTTTTCATGCGTCGGGTTAACTGAACAGGGTACAATAGTCGTCCGCCAGGTTCATTTTCTCTATATAATCCTGTGAATAGCGGCGGGCGGACCGGCTCCATTTATCGTACTCGTTCTGTGAGAAGGAGGCGGCCGTCCGGATGGCCTGACGAAAAAGATCGGGCCGGTCCAACGGGAGGTCCCAACCCACTCCTGACTTTTCGAGGTTCCTCCAGGGTGTCTGATCGCTGATCAGGACCGGTTTGCCCAGCGCGAATGCTTCAAAGATAGCGTGCCCGAAGTTCTCTCCTTGTGTCGGCAGGGCGAAAATATGATGTTCCCCGATGATCGGGGGCAGCTCGTGATGCGGTTTTTCGCCCGCATAGACGACACGGGTGGTCGGCGGCAGTTCCGTGATGATCTGCTGGCATTTTTCCCAGAAAGGTTTATCCTCGAGACTTCCGATAATGGTCAGTCGAAGACAATCCGGTAGTCCTTTGAGGGCGTTGAGCAGATAGTCGAGATTTTTGATCGGATGTACACGGCCTACGAATATAATGGACAGCTCGCCCGGTTTTTTTTCGAGCGGCCGATCCCTCTCCGGAAATATGCTTGGGAAATTGGGTATTTGGGTCACGCGGACGCGCGTGCCGAAATATCTGTGTGTATCGTTGACTTCAGTATTATCCGAGGCGTGGAAATGGATCGGGCGATGAAGACCCAGCCAGCGCCAGCTCTTCAAAAATATTTTCTTCTTGAGCGGCCGGAATTGAACGGCGGTGCTTTTCAGCATTCCCCGCGGAGCAAGGATCACCCGGGCGGGGTTGCGGCGCCGCCGGTTGATCAGCATCGGATAGATGGTGAAATGCAACGAGAACATGCTGTTCAGATACAGGAAATCCGGCCGGATGGAATCGAGCTCCCGGCGAATCGTCGACCACCGCAGGTTTTCGGGAGAGCAGTAGAACAGCTCGACCTGGTCCTGACCAGCGATCCACCGATCGACAGGGATATCCGGATAGGCATCGGTAGAACCCAGGTCCCGGTCGGAAGTAAAGACATAGATCTTATAATGTCGGTGCATGCTCCGCACGAAGTTGACGCAGGACCGGATGGGACCGCCTGCTTTATACCCGGGTTCGAACCAATCGATGAATAAAAGGATCTTTTTCATGCTACTCCTTGCTGAACAGGATGCCTTCCTGCATATTTCCCAGCGTCACGCGGGATATATAGATATTGCTGACGCCCGCCGGCAGGTTGCGGAGCATCCGTGGTTCCGTACTCCTGTCCTGTGCAGTCAGCGCATCCAGGAACGGATTTATATCGCCGATATTATGCGTGGCATCCGGAATGGAAGCGATGCTTTTACAGGAAGGGTCGTTGGCATTGAAACATTGGGTGTTGATACCCAGGAATGCTCCTTTCCAGGAACCGCCTTTACCGATGAAATCCAGCGCGTTCATTTTATAATAGCAGTGTACGTTCCATACCAGCAGGTTCAACCCCGGGTTGGCCGCATCGGGCAGGAAAGCGCCCTGCACGTACATATTCAACAGGGAAACGTCGCCATTGAACGAACCGATGCGGATGGTGGGCAGGCTGTCGGCATGGAGGGGAGCGATCATTGTCCCGTCGATGGTGATCTTGCCGGAGCCCCGCAGGTAAAGCGGGATACGTGCGGCGCCTTCCCACCAGCAATCCTTGGCCGTGAAGCTGGCATTGTTATCCACCCAGAGACCGGCATACTGGCCTCCGAAACAGCAGACCTGTGCCTCTCCCTTGCCTTGTTGAACGAGCGGCCCGCCGATGATACGATTGCCGTCCGCAAAAAAGGAATTGTCTTTTTCTACGTAAAGGTGGTCCATCCGATCCACGTACAATGTGGTATCGGCATGCGAATATACCTGGTCGATATGAGCCTGCGCC
>DASYSV010000042.1:0-8697 GCA_036010185.1 Puia sp. | reverse complement strand
AGCAACTGCTCAATTTCGGGGCCTACAGCATTCCGGATCTGGGTGGCTGGATCTTCGTTGCGGTAGGCGTGGTGCTGGTGGGAGTTGCGGTGTTGGAATGGAGAAAGGGGCATAAGGTTCGGCGTCTGTATTCGGGTGCGGGGGCGCCCGTGCTGGTGGCGCTTGCGGTCGTTGTTGCCCTGTCATCCTGCGGGTCCGGTCTGCAGGCCATTCGGTATGGCCAGGACAATTGCGATTTCTGCAAGATGGCGTTTACCGACCGGCATTTCGGGGGAGAGGTGATTTCGAAAAAGGGGAAGGTGTATAAGTTCGATGACGTCCACTGTTTGGTGACGTCTTTGAAGACGGGTGTGCCGGCTGCAGGGGATGTTGCCGGTATTTACCTTGTCGACTATAATGGAGGACCCTGGATAAAGGCCGCGGATGCTTTCCTGTTATACAGTGAAAATTTCCATACACCCATGAACGGGAATATTGCCGCGTTTGCCGATGCCGCGGCGCGTGATGCACAAATCATTCATTCGGAAGGAAAAGCGTTCACATGGAAAGAGTTGTATCCATAATCCTGCTCGGGCTGGTCTGGCCTTCCTGTGGTCTGGCGAAGACGTGGGAAGTACGGAAGACAGGCGGGTTGAATAGCATCGGAGCGGCCGTTCGATCAGCGTCGCCGGGGGATACCATTAAGGTGTTTGCGGGTGTCTATCTGGAAAAGGGGCTGGTGATTGACAAGCGTCTCTGTCTGATTGGGATTGGGATGCCTGTGCTTGATGGAGAGGGACGCTATGAGATCGTCCTCGTGAAGGCGGATGGGGTCACTTTTCAGGGATTTGTGTTGCGGCACTCGGGCTATTCCGGTTGGAACGATATCGCGGGTATCCATCTGGCCGGTGTTAGGGGAGTGAAAGTGTTGTCGAACCGGCTTGACGATACTTTTTTTGGCCTGTATTGCCAGAATTCTGACAGCTGTGTGCTGAGCGGGAATATCCTGGTGTCGCGGGCGGCGATGGGGGGCCAGACTTCGGGGGCGGCGGTAGGCGGCCAGACTTTGGGGGCGGCGGTAGGCGGCCAGACTTCGGGGGCGGCGATGAGCGGCCAGGCGGGCAACGGGATACACTGCTGGCATTGCAGTCACATGCGTATTCTGGACAATACGATAAGCCGGCATCGGGACGGCATCTATTTCGAATTCGTGACGGAGTCACTGATCCGAGGCAATAACAGTGCTTATAATGTGCGATACGGGCTTCATTTCATGTTCTCGCATAATGATGCATATGAGGGGAATACCTTCCGGCACAATGAGGCCGGTGTGTCCGTCATGTTCTCGCATGGAGTAGATATGCGGGGAAATGTCTTCGCGGACAATCTCGGCGGCGGCGCTTATGGTATTCTGCTAAAGGAGATCAGTGACGGCAGAATAGAGTCAAATCGTTTCCTTCACAATACCATCGCCATCTATATGGAAGGCACCACACGCGTACAGATAAACCGGAACCTTTTTTCGGGGAACGGATGGGCGATCAAGGTGCAGGCCAGTTGCTCGGAGGACACGATCAGCGCCAACAATTTCGTCGGAAATACCTTTGACATTGCCACGAACGGGACGCTGGTATTGAATTTTTATGACCGGAATTATTGGGACAAATATGAAGGGTATGATATCGATCGCGATGGGATCGGAGATATTCCTTATCATCCGGTGAGCCTCTATGCAATGATCGCCGAAAAGAACCCGGCGGTGATGATGCTTTACCATAGCCTGATGGTCAGTCTGCTTGACCGGACGGAGAAGGTGGTTCCCAGTATTACGCCGGTGAATCTGGTCGATCGTCGGCCACTCATGAAACCATTAGCCTTATGATCGAAATTTCACACATATGCAAAAAATTTGGACGGCTGTCGGTGCTGGATGACGTGAGTGTTACGCTTTCCCAGGGGCAAAGCATTGCGCTGATCGGACCCAATGGCAGCGGAAAGACTACACTGATCCGGAGTCTGCTAGGGATGGTCAAGCCCGACAAGGGGAGCATCCGGTTCAATGGGCAGGACATTCTCCAGGGCTGGGCTTATCGCGCCGATATGGGGTATATGCCACAGATAGGACGATACCCGGATAATATGACGATAGGACAGGTTTTCAAGATGATGAAGGAAATACGCATGGCGAAGGAGGAACGATGGGTTGTGGAGGCAAACAGAGACAGGGGGGCGGGTAGTTGCGCGAAGGAGGGACGGAGTCTGGACGAGGAACTTTTTCATGCCTTCGGGCTGGACGGTATGACAGGCAAGAGGATGCGCACGCTTTCGGGTGGCACGCGGCAAAAGGTGAGTGCGTCACTGGCTTTTCTTTTCAACCCCTCGGTGCTGATACTCGACGAGCCTACGGCTGGATTGGACCCTGTCGCGACGGGCATATTGAAAGAGAAGATCCAGGCCGTCCGCGAGGAAGGCCGGCTGATATTGATCACTTCCCATATCCTCGCCGACCTGGACGATATGGTCAGCGAGGTAGTATACCTGCAGGAGGGACGCGTGAAATTCCATAAGACGTTGTCGCGGCTACGGGCTGATACGGGCGAAGAGAAACTCGTGCGCGCTATTGCGCAATATATGCAAATAACAGGGAGTCAACAGAAAAGCCATTTATAACAAGCGAAATACTATGCGTAAGATCGTCAAATATGTATTGCTGGATATCCTTCGCAACAGGATGGTCATGAGTTACGCGGTGGTATTACTTGGGATATCTCTCGCCGTGCTGAATCTGGAGGACAATAGCGCCAAGGCGCTACTGAGCCTGCTGAACATCGTGCTGATCGTGGTGCCGCTGATGAGCGTCATTTTTTCGACGGTCTATTATTATAACAGCGTCGAATTCATCGAACTACTGGTCGCCCAGCCGCTGCGGCGCGTCAGGATATTGCTGAGTCTGTATGCCGGGCTGGCGTTTTCGTTACTTATCGCGTTTGGGGTGGGAGTAGGGATACCGGTGTTATTCTACCTCCACGATGTGACCGGCGTGCTGCTCGTAGTCTCGGGGTCGGCGCTGACACTCATTTTTTCAGCGGTTGGGGTGCTGGGATCGGTGCTGATGCGAGACAAGGCGAGGGGGATTGGTTTCGCGATCTTATTGTGGTTCTATTTTTCGGTGCTATATGATGCGCTGGTACTGTTCCTGTTGTTCCAGTTCAGCGATTACCCGTTGGAGAAACCGGCGATCGTGCTGGGCTGTCTGAACCCCATCGATCTGTCCCGGATATTGCTGCTGCTGCAACTGGATAATTCCGCTATGATGGGTTATACCGGCGCGGTGTTCCGCTCCTTTTTTGGGAGTGTCGGAGGGGCGTTGCTGGCGCTCGTGATACTATTGCTTTGGATGATTGTTCCCCTGATGGCGGCGATGCGAAGATTCAATCATAAAGACTTATAAATAACAAAACTATGAACACGAATGTACCTAACCTCACCCCGGAGCAGACCATAGGAGAGCTGGCGGGGAAAGACTATCGGAAAGCCGAGGTTTTCCGGAAATTCGGTATCGACTTTTGCTGCGGCGGCGGCCAGACGATCGGGCAAGCCTGTCATTCCGCCGGAATATCGGAGGGCGAGCTGAGATCTTCGCTCGATCTGGCTGAACTCCGTGTGCGGACACCCGAAGAAGATTTTCAACAATGGCCGACGGGGAAATTGGCAGAATATATCGTAAGACGTCATCACGAATACGTCCGGGAGACAGCGCCGGTGCTGACGGAATATGCCCGAAAAGTGGCTGCGCACCACGGTGCTGCCCATTCCGAATTGATCGGCCTGGAACTGCGCGTCCGGCAAACTGTGCTGGATCTGTTGGGTCACATGGACCGGGAGGAAAAAGTTTTGTTTCCCGCTGTGCAAGAACTGGCTGAAACAGCGGAACAGGCCGGCGCGGGTAACCTTTCATTCGTGCGGCATGCCATTCTGCAAATGCAGAATGAACACAGCATTTCGGGGGAAGACCTGGAAGGTTTCAGGGTCATGACGCATGGATATTCAGTGCCTGAGGATGCCTGCAATTCCTATCGGTTTCTCTATGAGAAGCTGCGAGAATTCGACCTCGATCTTCAACAGCATATTCATCTTGAAAATAATATTCTTTTCCCCAAGGCACTTGCTTTGCTGGATAAAACGGCGTCTGAATGAAACGGACGGCTGTGAAGTGTTGCTTATGGATCGCGTTGTGTTTTCTTTTGGTGGACGGCGTGCGCGGGCAGGTGGTGCATCAGGGACGTGTCATCGATAAAGACACGCGCGAGCCGCTGGAAGGCGCGGTCGTCAGTATACGGGCAGTTTCGGATTCCGCCATGGGCCGTCCTGTCCATTCGGTATTGACGGATAAGCAGGGGATGTTCCGGATGACCATTCGTGACAGGGGGGATTCGCTGAACATTTCCTTTGTGGGCTATCGGTCATATTGCGTCTGTGCGGCTGCCTGTTGTGCGGACGGAGGGTGTTGCGTGGATGGAGGGTGTTTCCCGGAAGGAGTTTGTAAGCGGGCCGGGGAGTACCCGATGATCCGGCAGGCGCCCGATCTGACGACCATAACGATCAACCCTGCGCCCAATGCGTCTTTTCACATCCTGGAAAAGGTGGATTTGGGGTTGCGGCCTGTAAGCTCCGCGCAGGACCTGCTCCGGCTGGTACCCGGTCTTTTCATTGGGCAACACCAGGGCGGGGGGCTGGCGGAACATATCTTCTACCGCGGGTTCGACGCCGATCATGGGACGGACG
Source organism: Puia sp. (assembly GCA_036010185.1). Classification (GTDB taxonomy): domain Bacteria; phylum Bacteroidota; class Bacteroidia; order Chitinophagales; family Chitinophagaceae; genus Puia. The sequence goes on along the minus strand of DASYSV010000042.1, from coordinate 3,933 downwards.
TGAATCTTTCGGTGGACGGGATGCCACTCAACCTGGTATCCCATATTCATGGCCAGGGTTTCGCAGATATGCATTTCCTGATACCGGAGCTCGTGTCGAGGTTCGATTATGGGAAGGGGCCATATTATGCGGAGTATGGAGATTTTGCTACGGCGGGATACGTGGCGTTCCGGACGGCCGATGTGCTCGATAAGAATGAGGTAAAACTGGAAGGAGGGGCGTTTCATACAGGGAGGGTGTTGGCAATGCTTCGTCTGCCGGATGGGCGGACGATGTCTCATGACCAATGCGCTTATCTGGCAGGAGAAGCGGCCTATACCGACGGTCCTTTCGATTCGCCGCAGCGGTTGCGGAGGCTGAGTCTGTTTGGGAAATACAATGTAAACCTTTCTGCTGCGACCCGGCTGACCGCGACGTTTTCTACATATGAAGGCGCCTGGCGCTCTTCTGGCGAGATCCCGGAGCGGGCTGTGAAGGACGGACTGATCGGCCGGTTTGGATATGTCGACAGCGCGCAAGGTGGGAATACGGGACGAACCAATTTGATCGTGCGACTGAAGACAAAGATGGGTGTCGGGTGGCTGATGGAACACCAGGTTTATCTGTCACACTATTATTTCAGCCTGCACTATGATCCAACTTTTTTTGCCGACGACAGTGTTAATGGTGATCAGCTGCGACAACAGGAGCAACGGGATCTGGCCGGCTACAACGGGCGTCTTTCGCATCATGCGTATTTTTCCGATGGCGGCGAGTTGTTATCGGCTGCAGGTATCGGTTCGCAGGCGAATTTTATCAGGCTTAGCAGGTTGAGTCATACCCGGAATGAAAATGACGTGATGGAAGACTTGCAGTCGGGAGTTCCGCGCGAATATGCTGCGAGTGGCTGGCTGGATGAGAACTATCATTGGGGGAATTGGATGTTCAATGTAGGTATCCGGGCGGACTGGTTGTATTTCCGGTATCGTGATGACCTGGCTTCATGGCAGGCACCCCGGGAAAAATGGGTCGTCAGCCCGAAGTTCAATGTCTCCTACACGGTCAGCCCGTTGCTGCAATTCTATTTCCGGGCGGGGAAGGGATTTCACTCCAACGATGCGCGGGTCGTCATCGCGAACAGGGGGCTCGATGTGCTGCCGGCTGCGTATGGGGCCGACCTGGGCGTGTACTGGAAACCACTGCCCCGGTTGCTGTTGAATGCGGCGGTGTGGACCTTGTCGCTGCAGCAGGAGTTTACCTATGACGCCGATGAAGGGACCATGGATCCGGGGGATAGGACATTGCGGAAGGGCATCGATCTTTCAGCGCGTTACCAGCTGGCGTCCTGGCTGTTCGCGCATGCCGATGTCAATTATTGCAAAGCGCGCGATCTGCAGGCGGCGAAAAGCGCGAATTATCTGCCGCTGGCTGTCCCGCTGTGCGGCACGGGTGGGTTGGATTTTCGGGTGCGCAATGGGTTGAATGGAGGATTGAGTTATCGGTATATGAAGGATCGGCCCGCCAATGTGGACAATACGCTGGTGGCCAAGGGGTATTGTGTGAGTGACCTGATGGTGAATTACACCTGTTCCCGGTGGGAGACGGGTTTAGAGATACAGAATCTCCTGAAGACGAAATGGAGGGAGGCGCAGTTTGAGACGTTTTCGCGGATGAAGGGGGAACCTGCTGCGGTGGATGATATCAGCTTTACTCCGGGGTCCCCGTTCTTTATCCGGCTTAAAATGAGCGTTTTCTTTTGAACGGAGAGGAGCCTGTGTTTATTTGCGTGAAAATGAGTGTGTTTTTTTGAAACCTGACAAAAATCATGTTTTGGTTTGAGGGACGTCAGTCGCGCGGCAGACGGCGGCAGCTAGTTTTGACATCGCAATATCTGCTACCTGTCAATCTGCTAAAACATGAAAAAGAGTTTCGTTCTTCAAAAATTCGGTTTAGGTGCTGCGAGGCTGGGGCCTGCTGGACTGGCATTGATCCTTCTTTGTACAATCAGTTGTAAACATTCTGCCGAGCCGGCGAACCCGGCAAATGATACGGCGGCCGTGATCGGCGAATATACTGCCGAGCTGGCGCATGCGCCTTCGGTTCCGCTTGCGCCCACCTATGCACATCCTGAAAAGGTGATCGTGAGACTGGAGGTGGTGGAGAAGGTGATGCAGCTGGCCGATGGGGTGAAATATACCTACTGGACTTTCGGTGGCAGCGTACCCGGACCGATGATCAGGGTACAGGAGGGAGACGAGGTGGAAATGCACCTGAGCAATAACCCCAACAATAAGATGCCGCACAATATTGACCTGCATGCAGTCTCCGGACCTGGTGGAGGCGCCGAGGCCACACTAACGGTACCGGGGCATACGTCTGTTTTTAGCTTTCGGGCATTAAAATCGGGTCTTTATGTCTATCACTGCGCGACCGCTCCTGTGGGTATGCACATCGCCAACGGGATGTATGGGATGATCCTTGTCGAACCAAAGGGAGGGTTTCCGAAGGTGGACAAGGAGTTCTATCTGATGCAGGGCGAGTTTTATACGAAGGGAAAGAACGGGGAAGGGGGTCTTCAGCCGTTTGATATGGACAAGGCGATAAAAGAGGAGCCGGAATATGTGGTGTTCAATGGGTCTGTGGGAGGTGCGACGGGCGGCAACGCGCTGCGGGCGAAGGTAGGGGACAGGATCAGGATCTTCGTTGGCAATGGCGGTCCGAATCTCGTGTCGTCTTTTCATATTATCGGGCAGATATTCGACAATGTCTATGAGGAAGGCGGCAGCCAGGTGCATCAAAACGTCCAAACCACGCTGATTCCGGCGGGAGGCGCGGCGATCGTGGAGTTCACGTGTCGCGAGCCGGGCGTCTACAATATCGTGGACCACTCCATTTTCAGGGCATTCAATAAAGGCGCCGTAGCGCAGCTGGTCGTGACCGGTGCGGCAGACAAAAATATCTATTCGGGGAAGATAAAAGACGAGTTGTATCAGCCGGGTGCTGCCGTTGCAGAGGAAAGCGATGTACCTGCAGGACCGCCGGTGCAGGATCTTCCCTTGGAGGTACGATTTAAGAATGGGCATGAGCTTTTCGAAATGAATTGCTCATCGTGTCACCAGTCTACAGGGCAGGGAGTGCCCGGCGCCTTTCCCCCGTTGTCGAAGTCGGATTTCCTGATGGGAAGGCCGGATAAGGGGATTGGCGTTTTGCTGAACGGTATCAACAATGAGCCTATTACCGTGAATGGAAAACACTTCCAGGGTGTGATGCCGAAATTGAATTTATCCGACGACCAGATCGCCGATATTCTCAGCTATGTTCGGAACAGTTGGGGAAATAAGGGGGGTGTGGTACAGGAGAAGGAAGTAAAAAAAGTAAGGAACCAATAAGGTGAGATCATGAAAGCCATGTGTATCATACTGGTGATGTTGTGCGGCTGGGGGCTGGTTGCGGCGCAGCCAGTGGGAATGATGAGAATACCCGGAGGGAATTTTGAGCCATTTATCCTGACGGGAAGCCAACGACAGATGGTAAAGGTGCGGAGTTTCTACCTGGATGAGCATGCCGTGACCAATGTCGAATTCCTGCAATTCGTGAAGGCCAATCCCGGGTGGCGGCGGTCGAAGGTAGTCCGCATTTTTGCCGACAGCAGCTACCTGAAGCAATGGGCGGGGGACCTGGAGATCGGCGATCCGCGTCTTTCGAAGAGTCCGGTGACGAATATCTCCTGGTTTGCAGCGACTGCCTATTGCCGGTGGAAAGGTAAACGTCTTCCCACAATGGCCGAATGGGAATATGCCGCCGGAGCGGCGCCTGTTCGTAGGAAGGGGACGCGAGACCTGACCAGGCTGATCCTGGAATGGTATGATCACCCGACGCCGGAGGTGCTTCCGGCGGTGGGATCTACCTACAAGAATGCATTTGGCCTTTATGACATGCATGGTCTCGTTTGGG
>DASYSV010000033.1:0-7941 GCA_036010185.1 Puia sp. | reverse complement strand
GGATAATTCCGCCGCCATCGGGAAATGGATACCGTTGCAGAATATCAAGAATAAAAAGGATATCAACTTCTGCATGTACAAGAATAAGGAACTGGTACAACAGGGGAATTCCGGTCTAATGATCAATGGTTTCGACAAAGTGGTCGCTTATATCTCCAATTATTTTTCCGTCAATATCGGGGACCTGGTTTTCACGGGGACCCCGGCGGGTGTCGGAGAATGCGTTGTCGGAGATGAGCTGGAAGGCTTTATCGAGGACGAGAGCTTATTCACGGTCGAAATAAAATAGCCCGCGACGGGAAGCGGGCTTCCAAATCCCATGATCACCCAAGAAATCTTGCTAAAAGCCTGGCGGCTGATGTATACTGCCGCGACAATGGCTTCCACATACGAAAGCAACCGTTCGCTCTGCAAATACGTCCATTCTACTTCCCGCGGGCATGAGGCGATTCAACTGGCCACGGCCTTTCATCTTCATCCACAGGACTGGGTGAGCCCTTACTACCGGGACGAGAGTCTTTTGTTGGGGCTCGGGTTCGAGCCTTATCAGTTGATGTTGCAGCTGCTTGCAAAGGCCGATGACCCTTTTACCGGCGGCCGCGAATACTATTCCCATCCGAATTACCGGGGTGATGACCGCCCCCGGATGATCCATCAGAGCAGCGCTACGGGTATGCAGGTTATTCCGGCTACCGGCATCGCGCAGGGGATCTCTTATTTACAATCCATTGGGAGAGGTAACGGAGCACCGATCGTGGTTTGTTCGCTTGGCGACGCCAGCATCACGGAAGGTGAGGTCAGCGAGGCCTTTCAGTTTGCCGTACTGAAAAAATTACCGATCCTCTACCTCGTACAGGACAACGGATGGGGCATTAGTGTCCGGTCGGACGAAGCGCGTGCCATGGACGCGTTTGAATATGCGGCGGGTTTTAAGGGAATGGGAAGGATGCGCATCGATGGCAGCGACTTCATTACCAGTTATGAAAGAATGGGAGAAGTGATCGGAGCCGTCCGCGACGGCCGTCAACCCTGGCTTGTTCAGGCTACTACCCCCTTGCTGGGTCATCATACGAGCGGGGTCCGAAAGGAAACCTACCGCGATGCCGAAGATATGGACACGCATTCGGCCAGCGACCCCCTTCCGAAACTAAGAACGCGGCTGCTGGCGCTGGGCGTCGAAGAAGAACAGCTTATACAGATCGGGAACGAAGCCCGGGAGACGGTGGCCCGTCAGTTTGCCGACGCGGTAGCCGCACCCGAGCCGGACCCTTCCACGGTCGCGGATTTCGTATTCATACCGACACCCGTTACGCAAGAAAAAGGTATACGCGAACCGGAAGGCGGATCGAAGGTGATCATGGTCGACGCGGCCCTTTTCGCGATCCGCGAGATCATGGAGGACCATCCCGAAGCCCTTCTTTACGGACAGGACGTCGGCAGAAGGCTCGGAGGCGTATTTCGCGAGGCGGCCACCCTTGCCGAGCGGTTCGGCGATCACCGGGTATTCAATACCGCGATACAGGAAGCGTATATTGTCGGATCCACCGTGGGGATGAGCGCCGTCGGCGTCAAGCCCATCGTCGAAATACAATTCGCTGATTATATCTATCCCGGCTTTAACCAATTGGTGACGGAGATTTCCAAGTCCTGCTATCTGAGCAGGGGTAAATTCCCCGTTCAGACGGTGATCCGGATCCCTGTCGGAGCGTATGGCGGGGGAGGACCATATCATAGCGGAAGCATCGAAACGACTTTGCTATCCATCAAAGGCATCAAAGTGGCGTATCCGTCCAATGCGGCCGATATGAAGGGGTTGATGAAGGCGGCCTTCCTCGATCCGAACCCTGTGGTCATGCTGGAACACAAAGGGCTTTACTGGAGTAAGGTGCCAGGCACGGAAGAGGCGAAGACCATCGAACCTTCACGGGACTATATCCTGCCGCTGGGTAAAGGAAGGGTGGTGCTGGCTGCCAATGAAGACCTCATCGCTGCTGGCGACACCTGCTGTATCGTCACTTATGGAATGGGGGTATACTGGGCGAAGTCGACGGCCCCCCGGTTCCGCGGCCGGATCGGGATCGTCGATCTGCGGACCCTTTTTCCCCTGGACGAAGAACTGGTCTTCGCAACGGTGCGCCGGCATGGGAAGTGCCTGGTCCTGACGGAGGAGCAACAGAATAATTCGTTTGCGGAAGCGCTGGGATGGCGGATCACGCGTCAGTGTTTTACCTCGCTGGATGCACCGGTCGAAGTGTTAGGCGCATTGGATCTGCCGGCGGTGCCTATGAATATAGGGCTGGAAAATGCCATGTTACCCAATCCCGACAAGATTGCACGCGTGATCGAAAGGTTGCTGGGGTATTGAGCTTCCCGGGCCCGGAGGAGCCGTCGCGGCACAAGCTTAGTATTTCGTCAGCTCCGGTTGTACTTCGTCGATATAGGCCAGGATGCCTCCTTTCAGGTTATACAAGTTGGTAAAACCGAATTTTTCCTCCAACTCGCGAATGGCTTTGGCGCTGCGACCGCCTACTTTGCAATGTACGACCACTTTTCTTTCCCTGTCGATGCGGTCGTTATTGGCGGCAACCGAGGCCAGCGGTATCAGCTCGCCGCCGATGTTGACGATCTCGTATTCGTGCGGCTCGCGAACGTCAATCAACTGGAAGGACTCGCCTTTTACCTGCAGATCATATAGCTCTTTTACCGTCACCTCTTTGAGCGGCCGTTCTTCCACCGCGCGCATTCCGCAGAACTGTTCGTAATCGATGAGTGTCGTGATCGTGGGGTTCTTACCGTTGAGCGGGTTGTCTTCTCTCGGCCGGATGGTGAAGGTGCGGCTTTCGAAACCAAGCGCATCGAAGATATAGAAACGCCCCGAAAGCGGCTCGCCTACTCCCGTGATGACCTTGATGACTTCCAGCGCCTGCAGGCTGCCGATGATACCGGGGAGTACTCCGAGGACGCCTCCTTCGGCACAGCTGGGTACAAGACCGGGGGGCGGCGGGGTAGGATAGAGGTCGCGGTAGTTGGGGCCGGGCTTGCCGGCGGCATCGCGGTAATTGAATACGGACACCTGCCCCTCGAATTGGAAGATGGAGGCGTAGACATTGGGTTTTCCGAGGAGCACGCATGCGTCGTTGACGAGATAGCGGGTCGGGAAGTTATCCGTACCGTCGGCGATGACGTCATAGTCTTTTAAGATATCCAGCGCATTCTGGGAATTGAGATGGGTATTATAGAGATTGATCCGGATATGGGGATTCAGCGCGGTTAACCGCCGGCGCGCAGCCTCCACTTTGGGTTGGCCGATGGCATCGACTCCGAAAAGCACCTGGCGCTGCAGATTGCTGTCGTCGACAACGTCGAAATCGACAATGCCAATGGTTCCTACACCTGCGGCGGCAAGATAGAGGAGGACCGGGCTGCCGAGACCACCGGAGCCGATGACGAGGACCTTGGCCGCTTTGAGTTTAAGCTGTGCATCCATACCGAAACCCGGGATGATGATGTGTCGGTTGTAACGCGCGAGTTCTTCTTTTGTAAAATCGGGCGAGCCGCCGGCAATGGCGGGAATGATGCTGATGACTTCGCCTTCCTTAACCGCCGACTTCTCCTGCTGGAGATCGCGGATATCGTCATTGCCGATGAATATGTTCACATAACTGCGGATCCTGCCCTGGTCGTCCAGGAGATGTTTTTTCAGATCCGGAAAATTGCTCGTCAGTTCCTCGACGGTATCCTGTATAGTTCCAGGTTTGACCTGTAGTCTGGCCGCGTTGTTGGTAAATTTCCGAAGAGGCGTGGGGATAATGACCGTTGCCATAGTGTATGCTTTTATGAGTATTGATAATCGAGTACCTGCTCTTCTTCAAACTGGGATTCATCACTCAACAACCACGAGCGCAAATGGGTTACTTTTTTCTCCCCTTCATCGATCACGGAAATGATGACATAGGAAAAATAGGGTTGCGCCGCCTTCCGGTCGTGTTCCGAAGGAATAGCCGGATGTTTGGGATGTGAATGATAAACACCCAGCAAAGTCCAGTCGTGCAACAATGCATGACGCTCAGCTTCCATATAATCCTGCGGGGAGATCTCGAAACGTCTTGTCTTGTCCCCTTCCTTCGAGTTGTCCACGACGAGGATGTCGACTACGAGTCTTGTCCCGTCATGCTCCTCTCTGCCGAACATAAACCCGCAACATTCGTCGGGGAAGGTGTTCAGCGCGTCTTCGATCAGCAGTTGTCTGACCCTTGGTTCGATGATGATCATGCTAGCAATTTTTTAGTGATCTCGCTGTATTTGTCTGCATTGTCGGGTAGGACGGTGACAATAATTCCTTCTTCGAGACGTCGTGCGACCCGGATCGCGCCTGCAAGATTGGCGGCGGAGCTCGGGCTCAGCAGCAATCCCTCTTTTTCCCATGCCTCGCGGATAAGGGCATGCGCCTCTTCGGTGCTCACCTCTTCATTCTCATCCGCCACATCCGGATCGTAGATACCCGGCACAAGCGCCGTTTCCAGATGTTTCCAGCCCTCCAGGCCATGCAGCGCGGCATCCGGCTGAAGGCTGATGAGCCGGATGGATGGCTGTAGCTCGCGCAGTCGCCGGCCGGTGCCGACAAAGGTACCGGTGGTGCCCAATCCTGCAATGAAATGGGTGATCCCGGGCAGCGCGGAATAGATCTCCGGGGCCGTAGTATAATAGTGGGCCTTCCAATTATTGTCATTTTTGTACTGGTCGGCATAGAAGTATCGGGAAGGGTCTTCCTGCGCCATCGCCCTGGCTACCTGCTGGGCCCCGTCTGTGCCTTCCATTTGCGAGGTCAGGATCAGCTCGACCCCCAGCGACCGGAGTATCTCCTTCCGCTCGCGGGTGGCGTTCTCCGGAAGACAAAGCGCTACTGGGATATTCAGGCGTTTGGCTATATGAGCGTAGGCAATGCCCGTATTGCCGCTGGTGGCGTCCAGGAGCGTTTTTTTGCGGGTGAGCCTGCCCTCTTCGATCGCCTTCCGGATGATATTGTAAGCGGCGCGCGCTTTCACGCTACCCGACAGCTGCATCCATTCCTTCTTGGCAAACACCTGCACCCGGGGATGCCGGAACAGATGGGTGATGTGATGCAGCGGCGTATGCCCTATCTCTTTTTCAAGGGCCCTGGCGGCGAAAATAAGCGCGATATCGGCGGATGAGGCGGTCGTTGTTGCCATATTCAATATAGATAAAATAAAAAAAGCCCCACTGAGGTGGAGCTTCGTATTTATTTATAATAAGTTCGTTTAGCTTATAAGAGGTTATCCTCCACCCTAATAACCGTGGCTTGCCGACAACAGCAACAACAACAAACCCCCGCCTCGAAACCTGTGGCTTCGGTGCGAGATGCTAGCGTATGGAGAGTGGTCTTGGTCATTTCGATGAATGATGGGCCAAAAGTAGGATAAACCTTGCGTATTTCCTACCTGTTAACAGGTAATTTGTATTTTTGGTTCAATTTTAACGTAAAGGAATGGATAATCCCGCCCTCGCTGGTAAAAAGATTGCAGCCGGAAAGGCTATAGATTATATTCGTAACGGCATGACCCTCGGACTCGGGACAGGCTCCACGGCCTACTGGGCGATCCAGGGCATCGGCCAACGCGTCAAAGAAGGATTGACGGTAAAAGCCATAGCGACTTCCGTGCAATCGGAGGCTCTCGCACGTGAGCTGGACATTCCCCTCGTCCCTTTTTCCGAGATAGATCATCTCGATATTACCATCGACGGCGCGGATGAGGTCGACAGACAGCTGAACCTGATCAAAGGCGGCGGCGGAGCGTTGTTACGGGAAAAGATCGTTGCCTCGGTCACCCGATTTTACATCATCATCGTAGATGAGACCAAACTCGTAGATAAGCTCGGCCGCTTTCCCCTTCCTGTTGAAGTAGCCCCATTCGGCTGGGAGCTGACCACGCGCCGGCTCAGCGGGCTGGGTTGTACGCCACGTCGGCGAATGTCGGCCGATACTCCTTTTCTGACCGACAACCAACATTATATCATTGATTGTTCTTTCGGGCCGATGGCCGATCCGGCCGCCGTCCATCAACAGGTGAGCGCGATAACGGGTGTCATGGAGGACGGTTTTTTTATCGATATGGCTAATATAGTCGTCGCCGGATCGGCGGACGGCGATGCCCGCGTTCTTACCAAACTCAGCTGAAAAAATGCGTAATCTACTTTTTTTTATCGCCCTGTTGCTGGTATGCGCAGGATTGTCCGCTCAGTCCTCTATACCCATTCTTCCCACCGACACAGAGATGGATATCATCCGGAAAGCCGCCCATGTGGCGCCGTCGCCGCGGCAGCTGCGCTGGCAGAAGCTTGAGCTGACGGCGTTTTTCCATTTCGGGATCAATACATTCACTGATCGGGAATGGGGAGATGGAAAGGAAGACCTTTCGCTGTTCAACCCCACGCATTTGAATGTGCGGCAGTGGGTGCGGGTTGCAAAGGAGGCTGGGATCCGCCAGGTGATACTGACGGCTAAACACCACGATGGGTTCTGTCTGTGGCCCAGTAAGTATACGGATCATACGATCGCACATACGCCATATAAAAACGGGCATGGGGACATTGTGAGAGAATTTGCGGATGCCTGCCATGAATACGGGATGGGAATGGGACTATATCTTTCGCCCTGGGATCGCAACTCTCCTTTTTATGGGGATTCTGCCAAATACAATCAGCTGTTCCTGCACTGGCTGACAGAATTACTGACGCATTATGGCAAGGTCGATGAGGTGTGGTTCGATGGTGCCAACGGGGAAGGGCCCAATGGGAAGAAACAGGTGTACGCTTTTGAGGCATGGTATCATCTGATCCGTCAGCTGCAGCCGCAGGCAGTGATCGCGATCATGGGCCCGGATGTCCGGTGGGTGGGCACGGAGACAGGTGAGGGGCGGCTGACGGAATGGAGCGTGTTGCCCGTGAATGCGCGCCAACAGGAGAGCATTGCAGCCAATTCACAGAAGGACCAGACGTTTGCCCCGTTGGGAAACCTGATGGATCAGGATCTGGGTAGCAGGGAGCAATTGATGAAGGCCAGGGGGCTGATCTGGTATCCGGCGGAGACGGATGTGAGCATACGCCCGGGTTGGTTTTATCATACACGCGAAGATTCGCTGGTGCGAACGCCTTCAGCTTTGATGGACCTTTATTTTTCGAGTGTGGGGAGGAATAGTGTCCTTTTGCTGAATATTCCCCCGGATCGGGATGGGTTGATCAGCGATGCGGATATCCGGAGCCTGCGGGGATGGAAGCGACGGATGGATGCGACATTTGGACTCGATCTGACGGCAGGTGCGGAGGGGGGAGTATTTAAGCCCAACGGCGAGGTGGCGCCGCGGTATCCGGGAATGGAAGTCACGTTGGATCTGAAAGGCCCTAAATCATTTGACGTGGTGCTTTTACAGGAGGACATCCGTCAGGGGCAGCGCGTAGAACAATTTGTTTTCGAAGTGGAGGAGAATGGGCAATGGGTTCAGGTCGCATCCGGGACGACTATCGGGTACAAACGTTTGCTTCGGATCCCGCCGGTGACGGCCCGGCAGGTGCGTCTGCGCATTCTCTCATCGCGGTTGGATCCGGTGATCGCAAAAATAGGGTTATACAATCTGGCTGAATGAAATATAATTTTCTTTTACTGCTGATGCTGACTACCGGCATGGGATACGGGCAGAACCGGCATCGGTTTTCACTTGCCGGGCACGAATTCTTACTGGATGGAAAACCCTTTCAGATCATCAGTGGCGAGATGCATCCTGCCCGCATACCGCGCGCGTACTGGTCGCAGCGCCTCAGGATGGCAAAGGCGATGGGTTGCAATACCATTGCCGTTTATGTGTTTTGGAATTATCTGGAATCTTCCCCGGGACATTGGGATATTCGATCGGGCAATCATGATAT
>DASYSV010000031.1:0-16969 GCA_036010185.1 Puia sp. | reverse complement strand
GCAACGGCTCATCGCCGAAAGCCTGGGACGGATCGTAGGCCAGGAGCTGCTTTCCTTCGGCGATATCGAACAGGCCATCGTCAATCCCGACAACGTGCAGCGCATCCTGCCACTGGCGGAAGAGCACATCGACCATTTCCTCCGCATCAAATTGAAGGAGACCATGCCGATGATCTCGATGTTCATCGGCGAGAAGACCATCGGTCAGCTAAAGGAGGTATTTATGAGCGAGCTGGAACAATTGTTCCCAATCATCATGAAGAATTACGTGGCCAATCTTCGTCACGATCTGGACCTCGAACGGATCGTGGTCGAAAAGATCGCCGGATTTTCTGCCCACCGGCTCGAAGCCCTTCTTAACGAATTCCTGACGAAGGAGTTTCGCTTCGTGGAGATCATCGGCGCCGCGCTCGGTTTCCTGATCGGTTTGCTACAGATTGCACTCACTTTTATGATGCGATAAACCCACCGGTCGGGCGCGTGAAAATCCACCGATAAGCACGCGCAAAATTAGCCCTTCCGTGACGATATTATACCGTTTGTATAGATTGGCTCTTTTTGCTAAAAGTTTTAACTGAATTTTGCACCGAAAATGAATATTTACAACTCATGAGAAAAATTGGGCTTTTGTTCCTCCTTATGGCAATGTCGGCGGCTGGGTTTTCACAAGGCTTTCCCCCTGTGGGCGGCGGTGGCGGTAGAAGAGGCGCGGGCGGTGGCGGACAGGTTCCGTCGATCGGTCATTTCTATGGAAAAGTGATAGATTCCAAGACGGGTAAAGGCATGGACGGCGCATCCGTTCAGCTGGTCCTCACCAAATACGATCCTGTAAAAAAAGCGCAAAAGGATTCTGTCATCGCCGGCATGATCACCGAACACAAAGGCGATTTCAGTCTCGAGAACCTTCCGCTCTTCGGCAATTTTCGTCTCAAGATCACGGCCATCGGTTATAAGACCTACGAAGAGAAAGTGGCCTTCGATCTCAAAGGTCTCCGTGGCGGAGGAGCGAGACCCGGAGGAATGAACGGCGGAGTTGGCGGCGACAATGGCGATGGACAGCAGAACATGGCGGGCGCGTCGGCGGCGATCAACGCTATCGATAAGGATCTCGGCAATATCAAGCTCTCCGAAGATGCGCAAATGCTCGAATCCGCCACCGTGACGGCATCGAAACCCCTGATCACCATGGGGGTCGACCGCAAGATCTACAATGTGGAGAAAGATATCTCTGCCGCCGGCGGTTCTGCCACCGACGTCATGCGGAACGTTCCCTCCGTACAGGTGGATATCGACGGCAACGTCACCCTTCGCAACTCCCCTCCCACCATCTTTGTCGATGGGCGGCCCACGACGCTGACCCTCGACCAGATACCCGCCGATGCCATTCAGAGCGTGGAGATCATCACCAATCCCGGCGCGAAATACGACGCCTCCGGCGGCACCGCAGGCATCCTCAACATCGTCCTGAAAAAGAACCGCAAGGCCGGGTATAACGGCAACGTACGTGCGGGAGTCGACGAGCGCGGAAAGCTCAACCTGGGCGGTGACATCAATGTCAAACAAGGCAAGGTGAATTTCTTTCTCGCCGGCAATTATGGCCAGCGGAGATCCATCAATACCACTGATCAGACCCGGTATTCCACCATCCCTCAGCCTGCAGACAGCCTGAGAGAACACGATAAGAACGTCAATGACGGCTTCTTTGCGTTCGGCCGCGGCGGCCTCGATTATTTCATAGACAACCGCAATACGCTGTCTATCGCAGGAAATATCGTGCATGGCACCTTCAACCCTTATATCAACAGCGATATCAACATCGACACCCTCTACAACGGCTATACGACGTCATCCTATACCGGAAGATACTCGACCACCGATGCACATTTCAACAACCACGGAGCCTCGCTGAGCTTCAAACACAATTTTCCCAAGGCGGGTGAAGAATGGACGGCCGATGCCAACTACAGCCAGGGCAGCAACGACAATCTCAATAGGATCACCTCCAATATCTACAATGTCAAGGGCGGTCCGCTAAGCTCCATCTACCAGCAGGAACAGGTGGGCAATTCGAATAACAAATATTTTACGGCACAGACCGACTATACCCTGCCGCTGACGGAAAAATCCAAGTTCGAGGCCGGCGCGCGCGTGGCCATCCGGACCAACAACAGCGTCAACAACATCGATACCATGGGTACCGACGGGAACTTCCATACCGCGGGCCTCCTGTCCTCACAATATACTTATCAGGACAGGGTTTTCGCAGGATATGTAACGTATGGCAATGTCTTCAAAAATTTTACCTATCAGGTCGGCTTGCGGGGCGAGAGCTCGGATTATAAAGGAACTCAGCATTATACCGCGTTCGACACCAGCGGTCATCAGCTGCCCGCGATAGGAGAATTCAGCAGCACGTTCCCGATCAGCCTTTTCCCCAGCATCTTCCTGACGCAGAAGCTGGGAGATGACCAGGACCTGCAGTTGAACTATACCCGTCGGATAGACCGGCCCAATTTCTTCCAGCTGTTTCCCTTTACCGACTATTCCGACTCCCTGAACCCCAGCCGGGGTAACCCGGCGCTGGTACCCCAGTTCACCAACTCGTTCGAATTAGGTTACCAGAAGTCCTTCCCCGGCAACAACACGCTGCTGTTATCGACCTACTATAAATCCACCACGGACCTGATCACCCGCATCTCCGTTCCGGGAGAGAACCCGATCTCGCATCAGCCCGTCTATGTCAGCACCTATATCAATGCGAAGTCCAGCTTTGTCGGGGGCTTCGAGATCATCAGTCGTAATACGATCACGAAATGGTGGGACCTGACCAGCAATATCAACATCTTCACCTCGAAGATCAATACCATCGATACCGGTTTAAACGCAATTCCTCAGGTAGGCGAGATATGGAGCTGGTTCGGCAAGATCAACAACAGCTTCAAGATAATGTCCAAACCGAATAAGGCCCTCACCCTCCAATTGTCCGGCGATTATACGTCCAAGACGGTCCTGCCCCCCGGCGGCAGCGCCAGCAATGGCGGCGGCGGAATGGGCAGAGGTTTCGGCGGAGGCGTCAGCGGCAATGCGAACGGCTATTCCAAGCCGTCAGGAGGAGTGGACGGCGCTTTGCGTTTCGAGTTCCTGAAGGGCAAGGTGGCCTCGCTTACCATGAGCGTAAGCGATATCTTCCGGACACGGATCAATGATGTGTTTACACAAACGGCTTTCTACACCCAGGAAGTAGCGCGCAGAAGAGACCCGCAATTCTTCCGCCTGCAGTTCAACTGGCGGTTCGGCAAATTCGACATGGCCCTCTTCAAACGCAAAAATATGAAGGGCGATATGGATAATATGCAGAATATGCAGCAGCAAGGCGGCGGCATGCCCGGCGGCGGTGGCGGAGGGCCGCAATAATGCATTCCTATCTCGCACTCGGCGACTCCTATACCATCGGGGAAGGCGTTCCGTTGTCCGACAGCTTCCCCTATCAGACCGTGCAATTGCTGCGCAACGGCGGCAGGCCGTTTTGCTCGCCCGAGATCATCGCCCGCACCGGCTGGACCACCGGCGAGCTGGCAGCTGCTATGGATAATACCCGACTGCTGGCACGCTATGACCTCGTAACGCTGCTGATCGGCGTCAACGACCAATACAGGGGCCGCGGGGCGGACGAATATGGCATAGGGTTCGAAACGCTACTAACGCGTGCTATGGGTCTCGGAGAGCGCCTAATCGTATTGTCGATCCCGGATTGGGGCGTCTCCCCCTTTGCAGCCACCGGTGACCGGGACCCCGGACGAATTTCACAGGAGATCGATGTCTTCAACACCACCGCCTCCACGATCACCCGCCGGCACCAGGTGCCCTTCATCGATAATACCGCTCATAGCCGGACCTCAACCATCTTCGTCGCGGATAGACTTCATCCCGACGGCGGGACCTACCGTTTCTGGGCACAGCGACTGGCCGCGTCCATCATCGGATCATCGGCGGCCGCCGGTCAATAAATGCTGTTCAAACCGTCCGTATTCAGAAAGACCACATCGGGCTGATGTACGTAGCTGCTGTTATACCTGAACTGGATATCGGTATTGATAAGTATCTTGAAGGAATTGTTGTACTCCGCCCTTCGCGGGAAATACACCATCCGGAACTCTATGGTGTTAAAGATCAGATTTTCATTACGCGTCCGGATACCCGCGCCGATGCCATCCCATAGGTCCGATTTCATCAGCGACCCGCTCTGTGGTGTCAGAAAGGATACGTCCCCGAAAGCGAATGGCGCGAATTTGAAACCCAGGATCTTCCCGTTGAGGAAAAACGTCGTCTCCGAGTGCATCGTGGCGCGCTGAACGCCGGAACTGGAATCGTTGGTGAAATAACGAAGCCCGAAGACATTGTTGATGGTCAGATAATCGAGCCCCACCCGGTTGATCAGCCGGGTAAAGCTGAAGTTGAGATATTGCCTGATCTTTACCCGATCTAAAACGAATAACGGACTGTAATAGCTGGCTCCTATGAGGAAGCTGGCATCCTGCGGTCTGCCGTGCGAAAAGAAGGCCCCCGAACGCAGAAAGAACTGGGTAAAGGCGCCCCGTTTCGAAACCGTGTAACCGTTGGCGTCCACCCCGGCATACACCCTGTTGATATTCAACTGCCGGTACCATCCTCCCGTCAGTGCGATATTATATCCTTTAGGGATGTCCTCCGTCGTTCCGAAACCATAGATGTAATTGGTCTTATAGAACTCCTGTCTGAAAAAGGATAAGGAACTGAGCGCCGCCTCCCTGTCATTGAACCGGAAATTGAAGGAATTACCCACCTGTTTCGGAATGCTGTCGAAATCATTCCGGAAATAGCGGAAGGCGATGAATCGCCGGTCGAGCACGACGGTATTGCTGAGAAAACGATCCGAACCGATGTTCCAGCCGATCCACCCGTCACGGGTGTGATAATGGTATTTATAAAAAAGGGAATCCGGCTGTTTGTACACATTGAAATTCTGGAAGTCCCCTACCCGGATGCCACCCGCCAGGTGAGCATATGGAGCATACAAAGGCCGGTCCAGCTGGAGGAGCCAGGCTGTTTCATCCGGCGTCCCGTTATAGATATTCGGGTTGATCTCGGAATATGAAGCCGTGACATTGGTGAAGGAGTGGCCGATATAGGTCTTACTATACAGGATCTGTCCCCCGAAATTCGGGTTCCTGGCCTGCTCGAGGTTCATGCCCCCCTGAATGCGTTGGCCCATACCGAGAAAGTTGGCCTCGCTGGCCGTAACCCGGGAACTAAACGGCGGATAACCCAACGCGCCGATGGCGCCCGATATACTGAAAAGATCCTTTACCACGACCACCAGATCCACCGAATCCGGGCTATCGGGAAGGCTGGTCACCAGGAAACGGGCATCCTGGATATAGTTGAGACTACGGATCAACCGTTCGTTATCGGCCAGCTTATAGGCATCGACCGGGGTATTCTCCTTGACGAAAAGGGCGTCCCGGATCACCCAATCCCGCGTTTTCCGGTGGAGATCGTTAAGGATCTGCGTCCCAAAGTATTCGAGCCGCCTGGACGTGTCGGGAAAGGTCTGTTCGAACCCGTAACCACGGATATAGATATGCCGGATGATCTTTCCATCGTAGGGGTGAAAAGGCGTTTCGCTCTTGGTATTCAGCGGTTCCAGCGTATTGAAGTCCTTCGCCGTGTCGGGTTTGCCCTTGACGATGGCATTCCGGAAGAATTGAAAGATATTGTTCCTGTTCCACCAATGCGAGGAGCTGTCGTGCCTCGTCGTATCCTTCGCCTGCCCGAAGGAAGAAAGACAACACCAACTGCAGCATAGGGCCGCCGCTAACCGTATTATTATCGCCTTCTTCAATCAGAGATGGGGTCGAATAGTGTGTTGAGTAATAGGATCAACGCCCCAATATAAGCATAATAAATCGTCATAGGCGGTGGTACTCTTTTTGAATAGTTACCCATACAATAATATCTAATGAATACTAAAAGCCTGGCGACCTGGCCGTCGCATACGACCATGACTGCTTTTTCTTCAACTACCCGGAAACACAGGACTGGCGTGATAAAATTGCTCGAACCGCCGCCCCAGCCTAATGAAGAGACGATACGGCGCCTGAACGATCTGGCGCGCAGATTTCCATTTTGCACTTTACACCGGGTAAAAAAACACGAACTGCTGTAATATTTCGGGGAAAAAATTCCTCCCCACGAGGGGAGAATTTTTCCACAATTGTGGACAACGCTCACGGTGCAGCCTGTATCTTTTCGATGAACTGGTTGAGCCGTGACAGCTTGAAAACTTCCTTGTCCCCGGGCTCTGCATCGAAATTCATGAACAGGATGCTCCCATCCCTGGCCATGGTCAGCAGGTAGTGGTCTTTCCGGAAAATATCATAGACCACCATATCTCCATAATCTTTTTCCTGCACAACGTAATCTTCGGGTCCGTCTCCTCCATCTATCTGTACCGGGGCGGTCTTTAACTTTTCCATATACCTTTTTCTATGCTATCGAAAAAGGCAGGCCAGCTTTAACACAACCCCGATTCCCCGCCGGCCACCCGTGGCACAATTCTATCATAGGATAACCTTACCGCCATCCTAAAATAAAAGCTGTATGAATAAAGAAACCACATCCATCCGGCATTCGAAACTCGGCGAACTCTTTCTCAATGAATTAAGAGAATTATATGGAGCGGAAAGACATCAGTTGACCGTATTGCCGCTGTTGAAAAAAGCCGCCAGCTCACTGAAATTGCGAAATGTGCTGTCCAGCCACCTGGAAGATACCCGCGAACATATCCATCGTCTCGACCAGGTATTCGCGAAACTGAGAAGGGTTGCCGAAGCCCTGCCCCCCGAAGCCATCTTCGGAATAACCCGCGAAGCCGAACAGGTCATTGCGACAACACCGGCCGGTTCCGCCACACGGGATGCCGGCCTGATCGTGGCCGCCCAGAAAATGCAGCATTACGAGATCAGCGCCTATGGAAGTCTGGCTACCTATGCCCGGACCATGGACGAAGATGATATCGAAAGCCTCCTCGAGCTGACGCTCTATGAAGAAAAGGAGACCGACGAGTTGCTGACGGCGCTGGCGGAGAACTATATCAATGCTGAGGCGAGCCGGGAGTAAAGGGTGTGCGCCGGCCGGCGGAATTCCCGGATTCCTACAGCACGTCCTCCTCGCGAAAATCATAGCGGTCCCTGATCCGCCGGGCAAGTTCCTCCAGCGACACCCGCGGCTCCGCTTTCTCCTCACCCTTCTCCCACCGGTCCAGCTCCTCCTGTACATGCTTTTTCTGCAACCCGGACAATTTTTGCAATAGCTCCGCCGACATCTCCTTTTTTGCTTTATATATCCCCTGCTTCTTAGCGTGTCTCAATTCTTTATCGCGACGCATTTCATCTTCTGCGGTGGCCATTTGCCGAAGCTCAAAGGAGGCCAGCGCAAGATCGTACGGCCCCGTGTTCATGATCAGCTTGGACAACACGGGCCCGATTTCGATAAGAATGATCAGCAGGGACAGCAGCAGGCTGGACCAGAAAACGCTGTTTTCACGCGAAGACAGATCCGAAAGCGCCTTATTCCTCTCCAGGAAACCCACGTCGTTCGTCACCTGCGTCTCATATCGGAGATCGCGCTGCTGACGCCCGGCATTCGATGCGGCGATGAGACTGTCCTGGTAATGCGTCTGCTGCTGCAGCCGCAGGAGCTCGGGCGCAAACTGCGTCAGAGACGATTCGTAGGCCTGCTGTTTCATCCGTGTAAGTTTGTCGATGCCGCGCCGCCCCGAGCCGCCGGTGCCGTCAGCCTCCCGGATATAGGACTGTTGCAGCTGGTGAAGCGTGTCTTCGATACCGGACTTGCGCGTGTTCAGTCTCTCCCGTTCCTGTAACGCGGACGATAGCAGCGGTCGCTGTTCGGCCTGCAGGAGACTGTCATTCAGCAACATTTTTTGATGGCGGTTGGCCGTGATCTGGACGTCGATCTCCTTTTCGAAGATCTTCAGCTCCAGCGGCCGGGCGATTGTGAAACCGATGAGCAGTGCCAGCACCAGCCGGGGCGCGGCCATCCAGATCTGTTTGCGCCGCGAGACTCCGTATTTCCGCATCGTCGAGACGAGGAACCTGTCGAAATTGAAGATGATCAATCCCCAGATGAGGGCAAACGATACCGCCCACAACGGGTCGCTGAATACGCTGTAGATCGCGTATCCCGCCGCCAGGGCGGCCAGCGCGAAGGTCGCCAGCAACACGCCGCCAAGACCCGCATATTTGGATTGCTCGGAAGGACAATCCTTCAGGATATCCTGGTGGGCGCCGGCGCACCACCACAGGAAATGTTTTTCCGTCGGCCTTTTTGCACGGTCGCCGACCCCGGTGAATGAATCATAGGTATAGCCGCTTTCGATCCGGCCATTGTCCGTCTTATCCGTCGTTGCCATAAAATCAAATTGATGGTGCGTTGCGCGCAGCAATGTGTTGCGCGGTTTCGTGTGTTGGAGTGGGAACAGGCAAAGAACGGGAAAAACTTTTGGAAATTGCAAAGGAAATGCTAAAGTATACTGCTGCCCGGCGCGGCGATCCGGATCCCCTCCCCGGTAAGCGCCCGATGTATCAGCCCTGCGAATTCCACGGCATGGGCGCCGTCACCATGAAGACAGATGGTCTCGGTGGAAATGGACACTGGCCCCAGGAAGGTCATGACGTTCCCCTTTTTTGTCATCCGCAGCACCTGCGCTACGGCCTTCGCAGGATCGTCGATCAGCGCATCGGGTTGAGACCGCGGGGTGAGGCTGCCATCGGGTTGGTATGTCCTGTCGGCAAAGACCTCGCTGACGAACCGGATACCGGCGGCATCGGCGGAACGTCGCATTTCGCTTCCGCTGAGACCGTACAATAGCAATGAGTGATCGAAATCCGCAACCACCTGCGCGATCATCGCCGCCACGGGCTGATCGCGGGCCGCGCGATTGTATAGAGCTCCATGTGGTTTGACATGACGGAGACGGGTTCCCGCAGCCTTGCAAATGTCCTGCAACCGCTGCAGCTGTTCACGCAGGACGCCCTGAAGATCGGCCAACGTCAGTGTCTTGCCGAGGATATCGATCCGGCCGAAATTCGGTCTGTCAGGATAGGAAGGATGCGCCCCGATCGCTACCCCGTACTGTAAAGCGAGCTCGACCGTCCGATGCATGGTGTCGTCATCCCCGGCGTGTCCGCCGCAGGCGATATTCGCAGACGTAATAAAAGGGAAAATAGAAGCGTCGGTGTTCATCCCTTCGCCCATATCACAATTCAGATCGATGGCTGGCAAACGTACTCCGTCGGCCGGCTCCTCAGATTGCGCCCCGCCCGCCCCTCCCGGGCTCCTCAGCATACCATCTCGTTTAGATGATCCATGCAGCTCCGCTGCAGGATATGCAGCTCTTTCTGACGGCAGACGAGCAGCTGTTCGGCAGCCTCGGTATCCATCAGTTTGAATTGTATCGAATCGGAGGGCCGCAGCTGTGCGAGCTTGGGTAAATGCGCTGACACGACGTGCGCGACACGCGGATAACCGCCGGTAGTCTGGTGATCGGCCATCAATACGATCAGCTGACCGCTGGGAAGCAATTGAACCGTACCGAAGCTCACGGCCGAAGAAACCAGCTCGATGGGCTGATCGGGAAATATCGGCGCACCGCTCAGCTGATAACCCATCCTGTCGGAAGAAGGATGGATGATGTAATTATCTTCCAGGAACGAATGCCGGGCCGCATCGGATAACAGCGGCCATTCATGCCCGGGGAGAAAACCGATCTCGTGCGGAAATTGATACGTCTTTTCCATATTGACTCGCCAGGGCAATACCTCGAAATTGTTTTCCTCTTTCAGCAACCCGGCAAAATAGATCTGGCTTTCGTTGAAGGGCAGTTCATCCCCTTTCTTTAATGGAAGTCCTCCCCATCCCCCGGCACCTGCTTTCAGACTGGTGCTATAACTATTCAGCCATTTCTTCAGACAATATCCGCCATGCACGCTCAGATAACATCTTCCTCCCTGTACCAGCGATGGAAAATGCAGTACCGTATTCTTCCGCACGACGACGGGCTGCCATCGCGGGATGATCTCGTCGTTGACGGTTGGGGAAAAATCGGCGCCGGTAATCGCGATCAGCGTGTTTTGTTCAAAGAGGATCTGCGGACCGGGAAAATGGATCTCGATCACCGCTTCATGTTTATCATTACCCACCAGCAGATTGGCCACCTGGGCCGCATAGCCATCCATCGCTCCCCCAGGGCTGACACCCCAGCTACCGAATCCCTGTCTGCCCATATCCTGGATGGTATCGAGCAAACCGGGCTTAATAATGGAGAAAGCCATAAGACAAACGATTTGATGAATAGGTGCCGGGACGCTTCCAGCGTCTCCGTGGGGTGAACAACAGTTCAAACAGGCTACCGGTGGGTGTTTTTTTCGGAGGTTCCGAAGCTACTGATTTAAAAGTTCAGGGCCATCACTGATTATGCAAAACGGCTTACTATTCCGGACGCCCTGATCCGATGGAACTCATCGTCTCCAACGGGGTAGAATTGCACCCGGTCGCCGGTCTGCAAAACAACCGGTGGGTCCATCCCGGGATCGAACAACCGCACCGGCGTCCGACCGATGATCTGCCAGCCGCCGGGACTGTTCAGTGGATAAACCCCTGTTTGCATGCCTGCAATACCCACGCCGCCCGCCTGCACCGTTACCGGAAACTTTTTGCGGGGCAGCTCGAGACGCGGGTCTACCCGGCCTAAATAAGAGAAGCCTGGAAGAAAGCCTATCATGTATACCCGATAGGGCCCGGCACAATGAATGTTGATCACTTCCTCGCAGGACAGACCCGTCTCCCGCGCCACCCATTCCAGATCGGGCGCATAAGCGGCCTCATAACAGACAGGCAGCCGGATCAAACGCCCTTCGGCGACAACCGTCGCCGGGACTACACCATCGTTCTCCTGCCAGGCCTGCGTCAGGAGAGCCTTGATCCGCGAAAAGGCAGTCTGATCCTGGGTTATTACTACCGCGGTATCATAAAACACCGAAACCGAACTATATGCCACTATGATATCCACTATACCGGGGAACCGATGCGTCTGTAACCAGTCGTGCAGGGCCAGCGCCCTGATATTGTTTTGTTCGTCGATGCCCTTGCCATCGCCAATGTCCAGGGTAACGGCCGAATCGCCAAGTGGGAATATGGAGTAGGAAAACGAACCCGCCACAGCACAGCATTTGATTATCAAATTAACGCATTTTGAACAACGACCCGTGTTCCGGTGTTCATAAACTTATAACTTCCGATAAAGATTAGTACATAAGTAACTGATAGTCAAATAGAAAAAAAGCCCGCTTTTCCCATACCGGGCGGCCGGACGGTCCTGCTGATTTTTTAATTTGAACGTTATACTGTAAACTTGCAAGCTTGGGGGAAGACCTGCAAAGACAAAATCAGGCTTTGATTTAACCCTTTATACTATAAAATGGCTAAGAACTTATTAATTGTGGAGTCTCCGGCGAAGGCCAAGACTATTGAGAAGATACTGGGCGAAGATTTTGAGGTAAAAAGCTGTTACGGTCATATCCGCGATCTGGAGAAGGATGACATGGGCATCGATATCAAGAACAACTACCGACCCCGCTATATCGTTCCGGAAGATAAAGAAAAGGTTGTCAAAGAGTTAAAGTCGGTCGCCAAGAAATCGGGCGAAGTCTGGCTCGCGACTGACGAGGACCGCGAAGGGGAAGCCATTTCCTGGCATTTGTGCGAAGTGCTGGGTCTCGATCCTGCTACGACCAAACGCATCGTTTTTCATGAGATCACCAAACCCGCCATCCAGTCGGCGGTCAAACGGCCCCGTACGGTAGATATGAACCTCGTCAACGCGCAACAGGCCCGCCGTGTGCTCGACCGGATCGTAGGATTCGAGCTCAGCCCGGTTCTCTGGCGGAAGATGAGCATGAAGAATAACCTTAGCGCGGGCCGGGTTCAAAGCGTGGCGGTCCGCATCATCGCCGAACGCGAACGTGAGATCAATGCCTTTACCGCCGTCAGCTCCTTTAAAATAGAAGCGCTCTTTACCGCAAAGGACATCAGCGGAAAGACCGTCACTTTTTCCGCAGAGGGCCGAAAACAATCTTCCTCCGACAACGCGCAAAAATTCCTTCAAGGCTGTATCGGTGCCGGTTATGCGGTCACGGATATCCAGGTAAAGCCGGGGAAGAAAACGCCTGCCGCTCCGTTTACCACTTCTACCCTTCAGCAGGAAGCCAGCCGCAAACTGGGTTATTCGGTCAGCAGGACGATGCTGCTCGCGCAAAAGCTGTATGAAAGCGGGAAGATAACGTACATGCGTACCGATAGCGTCAATCTCAGCGAGCTGGCCATGGACGCGGCCGCTAACCAGATCCGCAGTCAATACGGCGACAAATACCACCAGGCGCGGAAGTTCAAGAACAAGAACGAGTCCGCACAGGAGGCCCACGAAGCCATCCGTCCCACCTATATAGATGCGCTGACGGTTGAAGATGCCGATTGCCGGCGGCTCTATGATCTCATTTGGAAACGGACCATGGCCAGCCAGATGGCGGATGCGGAGACCGAGAAAACCATTGCAAAGATCCAGATATCTACCAATAAAGAAGACCTGACCGCCAGCGGCGAAGTGCTGAAATTCGACGGTTTCCTCAAAGTATATATGGAGGACAGGGATGAAGACGATGGCAGCGAAGAGGAAGCACAGGAAAGCATGCTGCCGCCGTTGCGCGTGGGCCAGGCCCTTCCCCTGAAAGAAATGCGTGCGGTCGAACGTTTCACGCGTCCTCAACCACGCTATACCGAAGCCTCCCTGGTCAAGAAGCTGGAAGAACTGGGCATCGGCCGGCCTTCTACCTACGCACCCACCATCTCCACCATTCTCAAACGCGGCTATGTGGAGAAAAGGGACAAGGAGGGATTAAAAAGAGACCTCCGCATTCTCGTCCTGAAGAACGAACATATCGAAACACTGGCGGAACAGGAGACCTATGGATCCGAGAAGTCCAAATTATTCCCCACCGATCTGGGCCTGGTGGTGACGGACTTCCTCAAACAATATTTCGACGACATCATGGACTACCATTTCACCGCACGTATCGAAGAGGAGTTCGACGAGGTGGCCCAGGGCAAGATGCTGTGGAGTAAGATGATCGACGATTTTTACAACCCCTTCAAGAGGGACGTCGAGAATACGATCGAGAATGCCGAACGGATCAAAGGTGAAAGAGAGCTCGGTATCGACGCCGACAGCGGAAAAAGGGTCGTTGCGCGCATGGGTCGCTATGGCCCCATGGTGCAGATCGGGGATGTCAATGACGAGGAAAAACCGCGATTCGCCAAACTAAAGAACACGCAAAGTATCGAAACGATCAGCTATGACGAGGCGATGGAGCTTTTCCGGCTGCCGCGGAATCTCGGTATTTTCGAAGAGAACGAAGTCACTGTGAATATCGGTCGTTTCGGCCCTTATATCGCTCACGACGGAAAGTTCTACTCGCTGGGGAAAGAGTTCGATCCCTATACGATCACCTTCGACCAGGCGACACCCATCGTCGTCGAAAAACGAGCGGCCAAAGAGCAGCGCACGATCAAGGTCTTCGAAAAAGAAAAGATACAGGTGTTGCGCGGTCCTTATGGTCCCTATATCAAACAGGGTCTGCGCAATTACAAACTGCCGAAAGAAAAGCAGGAAGCGGCCGCCGATCTTTCCCTCGATGAAGTAAAGGCCATCATTGAAGAAGTAAAGGCCAATCCTCCGAAACGGGTTCCGCGCAGAAAAAAAGGCAGCTAAACTGCGGGACCCGCATGCACGGCCCTGGCGCGTCCTGTGCCGGCCCGCCCCATTCTGGCATGCAATTTAATGAACATTTATAGCGTTAGTGTGGATAAGAAACCCACTAAACTCTACTAAACTTCCCCGACCTTACCTTTGTAGCCGGGAAGGACCGGGAAACCATGCAGGAGAACAGAGAAATATTAGCGCTTTTCCATCTGATCGATGACCCCGACCAGGAAGTCTTCGATTCCGTCAGCAATCGCATTGTGAGCTATGGCCGCGGCATCATCCCCAATCTGGAGAACCTTTGGGAGAACACGATCAGCGGCGATGTACAGGAGCGGATCGAGCTGCTGATCCACAAATTGCATTATCACGATCTGACCGAAGATTTTCAACACTGGAAAAGCAGCAGCTACCAGGACCTTCTCACCGCGTCGCTATTGATAGCCAAATTCCAATATCCCGAACTGGTCACCACACCGGTATTGCATGAAGTGGAAAAGCTCCGGCGCAATATCTGGCTCGAGCTGAACAGCTATCTCACTCCGCTGGAACAGGTGCACATCGTCACCAGCATTCTATATAATTACTATGGTCTCAAAGGCACGGAAGTCGCCTATCCGCACCCGGAAGAATTCCTGATCAACAAGCTGATCGAGACCAAACGGGGCAACTCCATCACCAACGGCATCCTGTATCTGTTGCTGTGCGAGCTGCTGGACATTCCGGTAAAAGCCATCAATATCCCTCGCCAGTTCGTGCTGGCCTATATCAAGCCTTATTACGACGAGAACCCCGAAAAGCTGAGCCCCATGCAGCGGATCGAGTTCTTTATCGACCCCACCAGCGGACAGGTGTTCTCCCATAAGGATGTCGAAAGCTATTTCAAACGGATATCGGTCCCGCCGGTCGCTTCCTATTTCAAACCGCTGTCGCATTACCGGATCATCCAGACGGCGCTCGAAGAATACAGCAAGTGTTTCGAAGACGAGCGGAATGCCTACAAGCAGAAAGAATTGCTCGAGCTGGCGAAATTGCTGAACGAATAATAGGCGGCCCCATAAAAAAAGGGGGCCGTCGGACCCCCTTCGATATTATAATTTCCATCCCTGCCGATACTCCCGTTTGACGAACTGGTTGGCTTCGTCGAAATTCGTGATCTTCATGTTCGCGGCATCCCACAGCAATTTCTTTCTCCCCGGGTAGTGGCCACTGGTGTCCCTGATATTAAAGCTTCTCAACGCAAGATTGCCCATCAGGATGGTTTCCGTCAAAGGTCCGGCATAATCGAAAGGAGAGCTCAGCTCTTTTTGACCATAACCGGCGATACATGCATTCACCCATTGCACATAATGCCCTTCGGGTACGCGCGCGAGCGTCTTAGGCACATTCGCCGTCTCCGACATCCGGGTCGTCGGCAGCAGGGTCGGGTTGGCCCCATAGGTGCCGCACATCATCTTCCCTTTCGTCCCGGTGATGATCACTCCGCCGTCACTGCCACCCATCTGCTCATTGGGTCCCAGCTCGTCCGGGCGCTCCGGCTGAATCCCGCCATCCATCCAATACAGGGCGACATCTGGTTTGCCGGGTTTTCCCGGGAATTTCATTTTTACGGAAGAGCTGACGGGACAGCTGTCCGGATGCGCCAGCGGCGTCCACATCACCTGGTAAAGCGTGCTCATGCTGCACTCGACTTCGGAAGGATAACCCAGACCGACGGTCTTGAAGGCCGGATCGATCAGGTGACAACCCATGTCGCCGAGAGCGCCGGTGCCATAAGCCCACCAGCCCCGCCAATTAAAAGGCAGGAATTCCTTATGATATTCATCTGCAGCAGCCGGTCCCTGCCAGAGTTCCCAATCCAGCTCTTTAGGTATCTCATCCTTCGTCGTCGGCTTCAATCCGCCCTGCGGCCATACGGGACGATTGGTCCACACATGGATGGCAGTGGCATCACCGATCAGACCGGCATTGTACCATTCCTGCATCAGCCGAACCCCGTCGCCGGAAGAACCCTGGTTGCCCATCTGGGCCACCACCTTATAACGCTTCGCCGCTTCGGTCATCGTCCTGGCTTCGTAGATATCGTGCGTCATCGGCTTTTGAACATAGACATGTTTGCCCAGCTGCATGGCCGCCATCGCAGCCACGGCATGGCAGTTATCCGGGACGGAGACGGACACGGCATCGAAATGTTTATGCTCCTTGTCCAGCATCTCCCTGAAATCCTTGTAATATTTGGCCTTGGTATAGGTCTTTACCGAATTCGCAGCCTGACGGTCGTCGACATCGCAGAGAAAGGCTACGTCCACCTTGCCGCTGCCATAAAAATTACGAAGATCGTCGCCGCCTTTACCGCCGGCGCCGATGGCGGCAATCGCAAGTCTGTCGCTGGGCGCGAGGAATCCTTTTCCGAGAACATGTCTGGGGACGATGAAGAAGCCGGTAGCGGCCATCGAGGTGTCGCGAATGAATCCGCGGCGGGAGTTTTTTCTTTTTGTGCTCATAGTGTCTAAGTTACATTAACACGCTAATAAAAAAAGCACCCGGGGGTGCTAAAAATTGCTAATTATTGGATTCGGCGGGAATCACTCACACCAGCTTCGCATCGAGCGTGACCTCTGCTTTCAACACTCTGCTGACCGGACAGCCCTCTTTGGCGCCCTTGGCCAGCTCCTGGAACTTATCATCGGTGATACCGGGTATTTTTGCCCTCAGTACCAGTGCTGATTGAGTGATAGTAGGAGGCGGTGTCGCCGTCTCGAAATTGATCGTAGCGGTCACCTCGAGGCTGTCCGCCGTAAACCCTGCATTCTGAAGCGCAAATGCCAGCGCCATCGCATAACAGCCGGCATGCGCGGCGCCGATCAGCTCCTCCGGGTTCGTCCCCACTCCATCTTCGAAACGTGTCTTGAATGAATATTGCGTCTTGTTCAGGGTTGTGCTTTGCGTCGTCAATTGGCCTTTTCCTTCTTTTCCGGAGCCGTTCCACACGGCTGTTGCTGTACGTTTCATAATTCTTATTTATTTTAGTTTAAGATAAACTATTAATATATGTCGTCTTTGATAGAATGGCTTGATTTCGAGAAGATAGACCTC
>DASYSV010000002.1:0-13404 GCA_036010185.1 Puia sp. | reverse complement strand
GCAACGGTTCGGAGAATACATGGACAATACTTTCCTCGATCCGTTTATAGAAGGTTCATGGATGACCAAACACGACGGGAAATACTATCTTCAATATGGTGCGCCTGGCACGGAATTTAGCGGCTACGCAGATGGCGTAGTCGTTGGCGATGGACCATTGGGACCTTTCGATAAACCTCAGTCCGATCCGTTTTCTTTTCACCCGGGTGGATTCGCGCGGGGGGCGGGACATGGGAGCACCTTCACCGACAACGCCGGCCATTACTGGCATATTTCCACCATCACCATTGCTGTCAAGAACAGCTTCGAGCGACGATTGGGCATCTGGCCCGCGGGTTTCGACAAGGACGGAGTGATGTATATGGACGCATCTTTCGGCGATTATCCGCATTATGTTCCCAGCGGCCGTTTTACAGGCTGGATGCTGCTGAATTATAAAAAGCCGGTCCTCGTCTCCTCGACACTAAGCCCCGCGCATCCGCCAAACGACGCAGTAGACGAAGACATCAAGACCTATTGGAGCGCAGCCACCGGCGGCAAGGGAGAATGGATCCAATCCGATCTCGGGGCCGTCTCGACTGTATATGCCGTCCAGATCAACTATGCCGATCAGGATGCGGAGTTCCTGGGCAAACAGACGGACATTTATCATCAATACCGGCTGCTGGGCTCTACCGACCAGCAACATTGGCGGGTTCTCATCGACAAAGGCCATAACACAACCGACGTTCCTCATGACTATGTACAGCTGGAAACACCTGCGAATGTCCGCTACATCCGCCTGGAGAATATTCATATGCCGACAGGCAAATTCGCGGTCAGCGGTTTACGCGTCTTCGGCAAAGGAACCGGACCGCTTCCGGACACCGTCAAAGACCTCATCGTCTTGCGCACCGGAAAAGACAAACGCAGCGCCTGGCTAAAATGGGGTCCGGTGACCAACGCCTCCGGGTATAATATTTACTACGGCACGTCACCGGATAAATTATATACCTGTATCCAGGTGAATGACGACAATCAATATTGGCTGAAGACCATGGACAAGGAAAAAATCTATTATTTTGCGGCAGAGTCCTTCAATGAGAATGGTGTCTCTCCGCGCACGGCTGTGATCAAGGCGGACTAATAACTACATCATATGAGAATAACCCTAACAATTGTTGCCTTTCTTCTCTGTCTCTCAGCTACGAAGGCTCAATCGCCCGCCGGCGGCGGAGACGCCAAAATGAACGCTTTTATCAGTCAGCTGATGAGCAAAATGACGCTCGGCGAAAAGATCGGACAGCTGAATCTCCCGGGCGCCGGCGACATCACGACGGGTCAGGCCGCCAATTCAGGCATCGCGGGAAAGATCGAAAAAGGCGAGGTCGGCGGTTTGTTCAATATCAAGACCGTTGCAAAGATCAAGGATGTACAAAAACTTGCCGTCGAGAAAAGTCGGCTGAAAATACCCCTCATCTTTGGAATGGACGTCATCCATGGATATGAAACGGTTTTCCCGATACCGCTTGCCCTCAGCTGCAGCTGGGATATGTCCGAGATAGAAGAGAGCGCTCGCATCGCCGCCAAAGAAGCCAGCGCCGACGGCATCTGCTGGACCTTCTCCCCGATGGTGGATATCTGCCGCGACCCCCGTTGGGGCCGTATAGCCGAAGGCGGCGGTGAAGACCCTTACCTGGGCTCACAGATCGCCAGCGCGATGGTAAAGGGATACCAGCAGGACCTTTCCGGGAACAGCGATATCATGGCTTGCGTCAAACACTATGCGCTTTACGGCGCCGCCGAAGCCGGACGAGATTACAATACTACGGACATGAGCCTCGTCAGGATGTTCAATGAATATCTTCCGCCCTATAAGGCGGCGGTCGACGCAGGTGTAGGCAGCGTCATGTCCTCGTTCAACGACGTCAACGGCATTCCCGCCACAGCCAACAGGTTCCTGCTGACCGATGTCCTCCGTCGTCGTTGGGGATTCAAGGGATTCGTGGTCACGGATTATACCGGCATCAATGAGATGGTCGCACATGGAATGGGGGATCTTCAGACAGTCTCCGCGCTGGCGCTGAAGGCGGGCGTCGATATGGATATGGTCGGTGAGGGATTCCTGACCACCTTAAAGAAATCGCTCAGCCAGGGTAAGGTGACGGCGGCGCAGATCGATCTTGCATGCCGGAAAGTATTGGAAGCGAAATATAAACTCGGACTCTTCGCCAATCCCTATAAGTACTGCGATGAGAGCCGCGCCGCAAACGATATCTTCACTTTCGCCAACCGGACGGCTGCGAGACGCATCGCCGCCGACTGTTTCGTACTGCTGAAGAACCAGAAGGACGTACTACCCCTGAGAAAAGGAGGCACCATCGCGGTTATAGGACCCCTTGGAGACAATAAAGAGAATATGCCGGGTACCTGGAGCGTAGCAGCCGATTTCAGCAAGTCCGTTTCTTTACTGCAGGGCATGCAGGACGCCGTCGGCGAAAATGGAAAGATCATCTACAGCATGGGTTCCAATCTAGATGCCGACAGTCTTTTCGAAGAAAGGGCGGGTATGTTCGGCAAAGACCTGCATCGCGATCACCGGTCCGCGGAAGCCATCATCCGGGACGCGCTCGACGTAGCTTCGAAGGCGGATGTGATCGTCGCCGCGCTGGGAGAATCCGCGGAGATGACCGGCGAATCCAGCAGCCGTAGCATGATCGGTATTCCGGGAGTGCAGGAGGATCTGCTGAAAGCCTTGCTGGCCACAGGTAAGCCCGTCGTGCTGGTTCTTTTCACCGGTCGCCCCCTGACCATCAAATGGGAGAACGACAATGTCCCCGCCATCCTCAACGTCTGGTTCGGAGGGACGGAGGCAGGACACGCCATAGCCGATGTGCTTTTCGGCGACGTCAATCCCGGGGGAAAGCTAACCGCCACGTGGCCGCAAAATGTCGGACAGATCCCGTTATACTATAATCATATGAACACGGGCCGACCACTGGAAGGACCCTGGTTCCAGAAATTCCGTTCCAACTACCTGGACGTTTCCAATGACCCCGTCTATCCCTTTGGTTATGGACTCAGCTATACGCACTTCACCTACAGCGATCTGACGTTATCCGCTACGAAATTAAAAGGCGCTCAGAAGCTCACGGCGACCGTCACCGTCACCAATGACGGCAACCGCCCGGGCAAAGAAGTGGTACAATTGTATACCCGCCAATTGGTGGGCAGCATTACCAGACCTGTAGAAGAATTAAAGGGATTTCAGAAGATCGATCTTAAGACGGGCGAATCGCGGAAAGTGAGCTTTACCATCACTCCCGAAGACCTGAAATTCTATAACAACGATCTTAAGTACGATTGGGAGGCAGGCGATTTTGTGATCATGATTGGCGGCAATTCCCGCGATGTCCTTTCGGCGAAAGTTAACTGGACGAAATGAAAAACATAATTTTTGCAGCCACGCTCCTCCTCTGTCTTTCCCCGGCATTTGCCCAAAAAAAGACCATCCCGCAGAAGGTGGATTCCATATTGCGGCTCATGACGCTCGAAGAAAAGATCGGGCAGATGAACCAGTATAACGGCGATTGGGAAGCGACTGGCCCCATCACTAACTCGGGTGACAAACAGGACCAGATCCGCAAAGGCATGGTCGGCTCCATGCTGAATGTCACCGGGGTGGAACATACCCGGCAGCTTCAGGAAATGGCTATGCACTCCCGGCTGAAGATACCGCTGCTATTCGGCCAGGACATCATTCACGGCTACAGGACTACATTCCCCATCCCGCTCGCGGAGGCCGCTTCCTGGGATTTGGAGACGATACAGCATTCAGCCCGGATCGCCGCCCTCGAAGCCTCGGCAGCCGGCGTGCATTGGACTTTCGCCCCGATGGTAGACATTGCCCGTGACCCGCGGTGGGGCAGGGTGATGGAAGGGGCAGGGGAGGACCCCTATCTGGGTTCACAGATCGCGAAAGCCCGCGTGCAAGGTTTTCAGGGAAAAGGCATGGGAGACACGAATGCCATCATGGCCTGCGCAAAACATTTCGCGGCATATGGAGCGGCCATCGGAGGCCGTGATTACAACTCGGTAGACATGAGTCTGCGAACGCTGTGGGAGATCTATCTTCCGCCATTCAAGGCCGCTTTGGATGCCGGCGCGGCCACCTTTATGACCTCTTTCAACGATCTCAACGGCATCCCCGCTACCGGCAACGTCTATCTGCTCCGGGATGTGCTGAAAGGCCATTGGCATTTTTCCGGCTTTGTCGTCAGCGACTGGGGCGCGGTTGGAGAAATGATCCCGCATGGCTATGCCAAAGACCACGCCCAGGCCGCGCAGGAAGCCGCCACCGCCGGTTGCGACATGGACATGGAAAGCCGTAGCTATATCGACAATCTGGCCAAATTGGTCCGTGACGGGAAAGTATCCCTTTCTCTCATCGACGACGCCGTCCGCCGTATCCTGACGAAAAAATTCGAGATGGGGCTTTTCGAGGACCCATACCGGTTCAGTAACGAACAACGCGCCGCACGGCAATGGAACAACGCCGACAACCTGCGGGCCGGCCAGGAGATGGCCGAGAAAAGCATCGTATTGCTGAAGAACGATCATCAGTTGCTGCCGCTGTCCAGGAATATCGGGACGATCGCCCTCATCGGACCGCTGGTCCGATCGGTCAGGGATAACCTGGGTTTCTGGTCCTATCAATGGCCCGACGACTCGGCAAGGATCGTCACCCCGTGGATGGGCATCCGCAATAAACTCGGAGCCGGAACAAGACTGCTCTATGCCAAAGGCTGTGATATCAGCGACACCTCCCGCGCGGGTTTTGCGGAAGCGGTAGAGACCGCGAAACAGGCGGATGTCGTGATCATGGATGTCGGCGAGGCAGCCGACATGACCGGTGAAGCCAAGAGCCACAGCAATATCCATCTGCCCGGCATACAGGAAGACCTCATCCGGGCTATCGAGGCAACAGGCAAACCCGTGGTCGTCATGATCAGCGCGGGCAGGCCGCTGATCTTCAACTGGACGGCGGATCACGTCCCCGCGATCCTGTACACCTGGTGGCTCGGCACCGAGGCAGGCAATGCCATGGCCGACGTATTGTTCGGTGACTATAACCCTTCGGGTAAATTGCCGATGAGCTTTCCGCGTACGGAAGGCCAGATACCCATCTACTATGATCATTTCAACACCGGCCGCCCCGCAAAAAACGACTCGGACGTCAACTATGTCTCCGCATATCTCGATCTGCCCAACAGCCCCCGGTTCCCTTTCGGTTATGGGCTCAGCTATACGAGCTTTTCATATAGCCCCATTACACTGAGCGCTTCCGCGTTCAGACCCGGTGGTTCGGTTACGGCTACGGTCACGGTCACGAATACCGGCAAATATGATGGCAGGGAAACGGTGCAATGGTATATCCGCGATATGTTCGGCTCGGTGGTCCGACCGGTAAAAGAACTAAAAGGATTCGAGCAGGTGTTCATAAAAGCGGGACAATCGCAGAAGCTCACGTTTACGATCCATGCCGATGATCTTCGGTTCTATAATGAAAAGCTGGAGTATCGCTTCGAGCCCGGTGAATTCAGATTATTTGTCGGCGGAAACTCGAAGGATGTTCAACAAGCGGCATTTACGCTGGACGATTAAGCTTTATATTTGATCGCTTATGAAGGGCATCAAAAACATCATCTTCGATCTTGGGGGAGTTATACTAAATCTGGACAACCGGCGCACGGAGCAAGCCTTTGCCGATCTTGGAGTGAAAGATTTCCGGCAATATTTCGGTCATGGACATGCCGCCTCGTTTTTCATGGATTATGAGGTCGGTAAGATCACCGACCGGCAATTCATCGACGCCATCAGGAGCCTTACGGGTCCGGCTGCCTCCGATGAGGCCATCATCGAAGGCTGGAATGCATTGCTGCTGGACTTCCCGCCGGAGCGGATCGGCCTGTTGAAAAAGCTGCGCAGCAATTACCGGATCTTTTTATTCAGCAACACCAATGCGCTGCATCTCGCTGCCCTCCGGCGGATCTATGACGAATCATTCGGCCCCGGTACGCTGGAAGACCATTTCGAAAAGACCTATTATTCGCACTTGCTGGGCATGCGGAAGCCTGACCGGGCGTCTTTTGAATATATATTGAGGGAAAATGATCTCAAAGGTGCGGAGACGCTTTTCGTGGATGATGCCATCGTGAATGTGGAGGGCGCGGAGCTGGCCGGGCTAAAGGGACTATATCTGCGGCCCGGCGTCAGTCTGTTGGATTTTCAGTGGTAGGCGTAGCCTACGACCGAGGAGAAGCGATGGACGACGCTTCGACGAAGGTCTAGCGCAGCGAGGCAGCTCTGACGAGGCGCCCCGTGGGCGCCTCAGTTATTTGATGTCCTCGAATTCTATATAATCCTCCGCGGCCCCCTTCGTAGTAGAATGGCGATCCTGCCAGTTTTTAGGCTGCTGCCGCTGCTCTCCCGCTGAATCCTGCATATTCCTGAATTGTTGCCTTACATGACGGGTGGTCTTGACGATGGGCAAAAGAAAATTGAACACAAATCGATACAGCAGGTAAAACACGATGACCAGAAGAAATATCTCGGCTAACATAATCCGGCAAAGATAAATTATTTTTTAAATACTTTGTTAATCAACCAGTTAAGACCTTCTCCGGCCTTTTCGGCGAGAATATCGGCCAGCCGTAAAAGTACCTTTTGCAGCCGTTCGTTCTCCAGCACCCGGTCCACCAGCCGGAAGCCGGTCAGGTCCTGACCTTCGATCTTACGAGGTAACAATGATCTTACGAACATCGAGCCGGAATGTTGCTGGAAATAAGTTAAATTTTCATCGATCCGGTTTTCCAGCTCCCGCGCTTTCTCGCGGAGTCCGCGGATCTCCTCATCCAGCGCATCCAGGCGCCGGGAAGATTGGTTGGGTTTAGGCATGTTCCTCGTCTTTCCCCTCCTCCTGGGTTTTTTGTATAACTATTTGAATAACAGGCTCCACAAATAAGGCTCGCCTGAAAATGGTCAATAACACGAAGATCAGCAGGATCAGCCCGGCCACCAACCCGAACCCTTTTACCTGGCTGTGGAAAAGGTTGGAAAACCAGAATGCAACCATCATTCCGCCAAAAAGCAAAAAGAGGAACGCCAGAAACAGCGACAGGAGCAACCACACAAAAAGACCGGCCGATCTGGCGAACATCCGGAGACTCTGAAGACGATAGATCTCGAGTCGGGTTTCGAGAT
Organism: Puia sp.; assembly: GCA_036010185.1. GTDB lineage: Bacteria > Bacteroidota > Bacteroidia > Chitinophagales > Chitinophagaceae > Puia. The sequence continues at coordinate 6,162 of DASYSV010000002.1, read as the reverse complement.
ATTCTTTCAGTAAAGTTTTGTTTGCGGCGAAAAAACTTCCCAAATTATCGGCCTGGCTCATATGGATGTTTTGCTAAAAGTATAAAAATTATTTTTTCGTTGAGCCATCGATTATTGTATATTTGCAACGGCAAATGAAGCAAAAGAAAAGGGAACGGGCTCGTTCCCTTCTTTATTTCTTAGGACCATGGTCAACGAAACAATCAAAGCTGTAGAAAGTTTGGTGCAGGGTCTGCTGGCGGGAGAACCCGGATATTTCCTGGTAGACGTCCGGATTAAGCCCACCAATAACGTCAAAGTATATATAGATGGGGACAACGGCATCTCCATCGAAAAGTGCGTGCAGTATAACCGCGCGCTGTATAAAAAGCTCGAAGAGTCGGGTCTTTTTCCTTCGGGTGATTTTTCCCTGGAAGTTTCATCTCCGGGATTGGACGAGCCGCTGAAACTGCTGCGTCAATACCGGAAGAATATCGGCAGGCAAGTGGAGCTGGTACTGCACGACGGCTCAAAAAAAGAAGGCCGTTTGATGGAAGTGAGTGAAGATGGCATCATTGTGGAGGAAGTCAGGGGTAAGAACAAGAAAAAAGAGGTGATCAACCATACTTTTTTATTTGATAACATAAAAACGACAAAAATTCAAGTAGTTTTCTAGAGTTTCTAAAATTCAGTGTTATGGCCAGTATCAATTTGATCGAAGCATTCCAGGACTTCAAAGAAGCCGAAAATATCGACCGTCCTACTATGATGAAAGTAGTAGAAGACGTCTTCAAGACCCTGTTGCGCAAGAAATATGGAAGCGACGAAAATTTTGACGTCATTGTCAACGCAGAGAAGGGTGACCTGGAGATCATGCGTCGTCGTACCATTGTGGAAGACGGGAACGTGTTGGATCCCCTGGCGGAGATCGGTTATACTGACGCCGTCAAAATTGAGCCCGATTATGAGGTTGGGGAGGAGCTGTATGAAGAAGTGGAGATCCTGGATTTCGGTCGTCGCGCGATCCTGGCCGCCAAACAAACGCTGGCCAGCCGCATTGGCGATCTGAAAAAGAACGTATTGGTAAAAAAGTACAACGAAAGGATCGGGGAGATCGTCAGCGCCGAAGTCTACCAGGTCTGGAAGAAGGAGATCCTTCTGCTGGATGAAGAGGGTAGCGAGCTTATCCTTCCCAAATCCGAACAGATCCCGCAGGATTATTTCAAAAAAGGGGAGAACATCCGGGCCGTGGTGAAAAAGGTAGAATTGAAAAACAATTCGCCTGTGATCATCCTATCCCGGACCAGCCCGCTATTCCTCTCCAAATTGCTGGAAATAGAGGTGCCGGAAATTTTCGATGGCCTTATCGTCATCAAAAAGATCGTCCGCGAACCGGGCGAACGCGCGAAGGTAGCCGTGGAATCCTATGACGACCGGATCGACCCCGTCGGAGCCTGCGTCGGGATGAAGGGCAGCCGTATCCATGGTATCGTTCGCGAGCTGAAGAACGAAAATATCGACGTCATCAACTGGACCAATAACACCCAGCTGCTGATCCAGCGCTCGCTGACCCCGTCCAAGATCACAAATATGGAGCTGGACAGCGAAAAGTCCCATGCGAATGTCTATTTAAAGCCGGACCAGGTTTCCCTGGCCATCGGGCGCAAGGGGGTCAATATCAAGCTGGCGCAGGAATTGACTGGATATACGATCGACGTATTCCGCGATAACGAGGGCGAGCCGGAAGAATTCGATATCGACCTCGAAGAATTTACCGACGAGATCGAGCCCTGGGTCATCGACGAGCTGAAACGGATCGGCTGCGATACGGCCCGGAGCGTGCTCGACCTTACAGCAGACGAACTCGAGAGAAGGACCGATCTGGAAAAACAGACCATCGATGATGTTCGCCGGGTGCTGAAGGAAGAGTTTGAAAAAGGATAACAGTTAAATAATTTATGGCAGAAACAACGACATTACGCCTAATGGCTGCAGCCAAGGAATTTAACATCGGGAAAGATACCCTGGTGGATTTCCTTGTGAGCAAAGGATTCAGCAAAGACGATCTGAAGCCTACGTCCAAGTTGACGGAGGAAATGTTTCGTTCTTTACAGCAGGAATTCCAGGGAGATAAGGTCGCCAAAATGAAATCCGACCAGATCGACCTGCCCAAGGGCAGCTTGGAGGCGAAGAAGAAAAAGGAAGAGGAGACCCTGCAGCCACTACCGCAGCAGCCGCTATTCAAAACCAAGGAAGCGCCTGTTATCGTAAAGAAGCCGGTAAAAGAAGAAGCGCCTCCCCCCGTCGTGGAAGTGAAAGAGACGCCCATGGCACCGCCGCCGGTGGTGGAATCCGTGCGCGAAGAGCCAGAGGTAACAAGAGTGGAAACCCCTGAGCTCGAAGGACCTAAGATCGTCAGCAAGATCGATCTGTCCTCCATCGACTCGTCCACACGGCCCAAAAAAGGCGCGAAAAAGGCGGGTGAGAACGCCGCCCCCGAAACACAGGAAGAGGCCGTCGAACCCGCGTCCGTTCAGGAAAGCCCCCGCATCACGGCTAAAGAAGAAGCGGCGCCGAATGAAAATACCGGCGCAGACGGTTCCGGTCATGTCTCTGAACCATCGGAAACAGGTGAACCCGAGACACCCCCGGTCATCGAAAATATAAAGGCGGAAAAGCTGGAAGGCCCCAAGATCCTCGGAAAGATCGATCTGCCATCCACGAGTGAAACCCGCCCCAAACCCCCATCCGAAGAAAAGAGAAAACGCAAAAGGATACCCATCGAGAAAAAGGATCAGGGTAGCGGTGGCGGAAGACCCGCCGGAAGCGGTCCGGGACAATACGGTGGTGGTCACGGCGGTCAGCAAGGAGGCGGTCAGCGCCCCGGCGGGCATCAGCGGCCCCCATTGCAACGAAACACGGATCGTCGCGGACCTGGTGGAGGCGCGGGCCACGGTCATGGAGGCGGCAATCGCCGGCCCGACCCCCGTCATGCACCACGTGAGGCAAAAGAGATCGACAAGAAAGAGATACAGGAAAAGATAAGGCAGACACAGGCGAAGCTGGCAGGCGCCGGCGGCCGCGGGAAGAGCCTCAAGGCTAAATATCGCCGGGCCAAACGGGAAGAGATGGCCGAACAGGCCGGAGGCGACGAGATGATGGACAGCCGTTTGCAGGTCACCGAATTCATCAGCGTCAGCGAGCTGGCTAATCTCATGGACGTCAGCTATGCCGACGTCATCAGCAAGTGTATGAGCCTGGGAATGATGGTGTCCATCAACCAGCGTCTGGAAGCCGATGTCATCGAGTTGGTTGCGGGTGAGTTCGGATATACGGTCGAATTCATCGGCATCGATGATGCCGCCGAAATGGAGGAAGAAGAAGAAGTGGACGATCCGGAAGATATGATGTCCCGTTCTCCTGTCGTAACCATCATGGGTCACGTCGACCACGGTAAGACCTCGCTGCTCGATTATATCCGCAGCGCAAATGTGGTCGCCGGCGAAGCAGGCGGTATCACCCAGCATATCGGCGCCTACCAGGTGACTACCGCGGCAGGCAAAAAGATCACCTTTCTGGATACTCCCGGTCACGAAGCCTTTACGGCCATGCGTGCGCGTGGTGCCAAAGCCGCCGACGTAGCAGTCATAGTTGTTGCAGCCGACGACGCAGTGATGCCTCAGACCAAGGAAGCGATCTCGCACGCCCAGGCAGCGGGTCTGCCCATGGTTTTTGCTATCAACAAGATCGATAAAGACGGAGCAAACCCCGAAAAGATAAAAGAACAGCTTGCGGGTATGAACCTCCTGGTCGAAGACTGGGGCGGTAAATATCAGTCCCAGGAGATATCGGCGAAAAAAGGATTGAATGTAGACCTCCTGCTGGAAAAGATACTGCTGGAAGCCGAACTGCTCGATCTCAAGGCTAATCCCGATCGAGAAGCCTCCGGCAGCGTTATCGAAGCATCCCTGGATAAAGGACGCGGCTATGTGGCTACCGTACTGGTACAGAATGGTACCTTCCGTATCGGCGACCTCGTCGTATCCGGTCAATATTTCGGCCGTGTAAAAGCTATGTTCAACGAAAGGAACAAACGCGTGGACGACGCTCCGCCTTCCACCCCTGTTCTGTTGCTGGGTCTCAACGGGGCTCCGCAGGCCGGTGAGAAATTCAAGGTCTACGAAGACGAAAGCGATGCCAAGGAAGTGGCGAACAAACGCGCCCAGATCCTGCGCGAACAAGGCATCCGCACCAAGAAACATATCACGCTCGATGAGATCGGCCGCCGTCTGGCGCTGGGCAACTTCAAGGAACTCAACCTCATCATCAAGGGCGATGTGGATGGATCCGTGGAAGCACTAAGTGACTCACTGCAGAAACTCTCTACAGAGGAGATCGCCGTACGCGTCGTACATAAAGCCGTCGGCGCAATCACTGAAAGCGATGTCCTGCTGGCTACCGCCTCCGACGCCGTTATCGTTGGCTTCAATGTCCGCCCGTCCTCGCAGGCCTCCCGCCTGGCTGAAAATGAAGGAGTGGAAATAAAGACCTATTCGATCATTTACAATGCCATCGAAGAAGTCAAGTCCGCTATGGAAGGCATGCTCGAACCGAAGATCCAGGAGAAAGTGGTGGCCAACGTCGAAGTGCGCAATGTCTTCAAATTCGACAAGGCGACCGTCGCAGGTTGCTATGTGCTCGATGGAAAGATCTTCCGGAACTCCAAGGTCCGCCTGGTCCGCGATGGCATCGTCATCTATCCCACCGGAGAAGGTGCTACTGCTGAGCTGGCATCGCTCAAACGGTTCAAGGACGACGTAAAAGAAGTCCCCTCCAGCATGGAATGCGGTCTTACCATTAAGAATTACAATGATATCCGCGTAGGAGACATCGTCGAAGCCTATGAGGAAGAAGAAGTAAAACGAACGCTCTAATTTTTTGTTAAATACCCCCGCACGGGGGTATTTAACATATTTCGCATTATACTTTTGACATATGATCAAGCATCTCATATTGCCTGCGCTGCTGCTTGCCGGCGTTTCCGGTTTCGCACAGGAGAAAGTTGTTGCCGACAAGATTGCCGGAATCGTAGGCGATAAGATCATTCTCAAATCCGAGCTTTCTCAGGCGATAGGCGATCTGACCCGTCAAAACAACGGAGTGGAAGTCCCGGGCGTAACGGAATGCACGATCATGGACCAGATGCTCCTGACAAAAGCGCTGCTATTGCAGGCGGAAAAGGATTCCCTGCCCGTCAGCGACGAAGAAGTGGAAGCGGAGGTAGATCAGAAGATCCGGTACTTCATCCAGCTATATGGCGGGAAGGACGCCTTCGAGCAGATTGCCCAGCGGACGGTCTACCAGGCGAAGATGGATTTCATGGCTCCTATCCGCGAACAGCGGCTGGAGGAGGCCGAGCGGAAAAAGATCGTCGAAGGTATTACCATCACCCCTACGGAAGTCAAAGATTATTTCGATAAGATACCCGAGAACAAACGGATCTTTTATGAATCCGAAATGCAGCTGAACCAGATAGTCGTTTATCCCAAAGCGAGCCACGATATCGAGAAGCTCGCGATCGACGAGTTGAATCAATACAAACAGCAGGTAGAGAGCGGTCAGCGTAAATTCGAATTGCTGGCACAGCTCTATTCGGATGACCCCGGCAGCAAGGACAAAGGCGGAGCCATAGAACTGAACCGTAACGACAGCAAAATGTGGGATCCCGTCTTCTTCTCCACTGCATTCCGGTTGAAGGAAGGACAGGTCTCTCCCGTCATCAAAAGCAAATACGGTTATCATATCATCCAGATGGTGAGCAGGAACGGCGACGATGCGCTGGTCAGGCATATCCTGAAGATCCCGCAGATCACCCAGGATGCCATCGACGAGGCTACCCATAAACTGGACTCGGTCCGCTCGCAGATCGTAGACGGTTCTCTTCCCTTCGGCGCGGCCGTGACAAAATATAGCGACGATCCGATCGCCAAATCCACCGCAGGCCAGATCATGGGCAAGAATGGGACAACCTTTCTGACAATTCCCGATATGGACAAGGATATGGTGTTGTTACTGAAGAATTCCAATCTCAAAGTCGGCGAAATATCCAAGCCTACTGTATTTAAAGACGAACAGGGCAAAACAGGCGTCAGGATCGTCGAATTGGTATCCAAATCGGAACCG
>DASYSV010000620.1:0-16532 GCA_036010185.1 Puia sp. | reverse complement strand
ATGCTCCACATTCAACCGGTAGTCAGTATACAGCAATTCCAGCTGACGCCGCAGATTGGAGAGGCCGATATTCTCCTTTATACTTCCCTCATCAGGCTGTCCTTCGATGGAATTGCGCACCAAAAAAGCCAATTGGCGGCTTGCAATGGAAAGATGGATATCGACAAAGGGCCGGTTTCTGGTTTCGGAAGCGCCGTGTTTGAATGCGTTCTCCACCATCGGGACGAGCAATAGCGGGGGCAGCGACTGTTTCATGTCCTCCACATCGTAATTGAAATTTACACGGAGCGTATCGTCATAACGCAGCTGCTCCAGCGAGATATAATCGCCGATGACCTTCAGTTCCTGTTCGATGGCGACATATTGTCCTCCGGCATCGTACAGCATATACCGTAAGATCTTCGACAGCCGCATGATCGATTCGGGCGCGAGGTCGGACCTGTCCCTTGCCAGCGCATAGATATTGTTCAGGGTGTTGAAGAGGAAATGCGGATTGGTTTGCGATTTGAGATAATTGAGCTCGGCCTGCTGTTTCTCGATGCGCAGCTGCTGGGTAGCCTGCCGCAGCCTGACGTTATTAAAGATAACGCCCGCGATACCGAACATGATCGAAGACGGCAGGCTGAAGCTTGCTTCCTCGGAAAGATGATGGCGTTTGCCCGCGGTCTCGATGTAATCGACATTCACGTGTAGCGCATAGCCCAGTTGCGCCCAGAGATGAAAGCCCTCGGTACTCAGGAACAGATAAAAAATGAACAGCAGGATGCCTATATAGAATTTCCGCCAACGTAACCGCGGGACGGCATATTCATAGAGGAGATAGTTCACCAGCGTAAGCCAGATGGTCAGCCAAAGACAATCCAGGATTGCAATGAAGAACCCTCTATGTTCGCTGTGTATTTCCTGGATAGTACACATGCAGACTATCCCCAGACCGACCCAGCCGTACAGTTTGAACCTACGTATGTCTAAAAGCGATCTCATGGTCAATTTCCCGGTACTAAATATCGGTAAATCTTTCCTTCCGTCTTAAACCCGGACGGCTGTAGACCTGAAACCGGCGTTGGTATACCACGATCGGCCGTCTGTTGGTGCAACTTGCACTATTCCAATCGATTAGATAGTATTACGGAAAAAATAACACCATGGGCAACATCATCCAGTTCGGAGAAAATGTACCGGGATATTCCGTTAGGGTGCTGAATGAGCGGGAGATCCGGGCAGCGGCCGGCATCCTGTTCCTGGCGACATTCATCTCCCTGAACATCATCCTGGCTACCGGCAATTTCGTTCCGGTGAAATATGTCGTCACCATTTTCCTCCTCGATTTCATCATCCGCGTCTTTGTGAATCCGCGGTATTCCCCGACGCTGATCATCGGGCGATGGATCGTCCGCCGGCAAACGCCCGAATACGTAGGCGCTCCGCAAAAAAAGTTCGCCTGGGCCATAGGCGTGGCCCTTTCGGCCGTCATGTTCGTTTTCCTGGTACTGGTCAACGCCTATAGCCCCATTACGGGTCTCACCTGTCTGGTCTGTCTTATTTTCCTGTTCTTCGAGACATCCTTCGGTATCTGTCTGGGGTGTAAATTCTATCCTTTGTTCTTTAAGGACAGGGCGCAATATTGTCCGGGGGAAGTTTGCGATGTCCGTTCGAAACAGGATATTCAAAAGACATCGGGCGGGCAGTGGTTGGTTGTAGCCGGACTGGTCGTTTTTGTCGTAGTGCTGGCTACATTTTTTAACGGTGCATTCGGACGGGCGCCACATGATCTGTTTAATTCCCATGCTACCGCAAAGACAAAATAACGCCGGCCCGCGCCCCCTCCCGCTCGAAGACTATTTCTCGTCTTTCGCCGACCATGTCATCGGCCGCCGGCAGTTCTTCGAGTCCCCCTTTGGGCGCAACCGGGTCATCTATGCCGATTGGACGGCCGGCGGACGCGGCTACGGGCCCATCGAGAAAAGGCTTCAGTGCAACGTATTGCCTTTTTTTGCGAATACGCATACGGGTACGACCGTCACCGGCCGTGCCATGACGGCAGCCTACGAGGAGGCCAAAGCTATCATCAAAGCGCATGTGCATGCGGATACGGACGATCTGTTACTTTTTTGCGGCAGCGGAATGACGGACGCCGTTTGCCGGTTGCAGCGAATGCTCGGCCTTCGGGCGTCGAAAGAAGAGATAGTTGTCTTTGTTACGCACATGGAGCATCACAGCAACCACATCAGCTGGCTCGAGACCGGGGCAACTGTGGAAATCATAAGGGCTGCCCCGGACGGGAATGTCGATCTGGAATATTTCACGGAGTTGCTGAAAAAATACAAACATCGCAGGGTCAAGATCGCAGCCGTCACCGCCTGTTCGAACGTCACGGGCATTCAGACGCCATACCATACCATAGCGGCGCTGGTACATGCCTATAGCGGATATTGCTTCGTCGACTTTGCCTCTTCGGCGCCATATGTATCGATCGACATGCACCCGCCTGAGCCGGGCGGCGATCTCGACGGCATTTATTTTTCGTGTCACAAATTCCTGGGTGGCCCCGGTACGCCGGGAGTCCTGGTCTTTAATGGGCGGCTACATAAAGGTGGCGTCCCCGATCGTCCCGGGGGTGGTACCATCCTCTACAGCAACCCCTGGGGAGGACGCGAATATATTTCGGATATCGAACAGCGTGAGGACGGGGGTACTCCGCCCATCTTGCAGGCGATAAAGGCGGCCCTTTGTATCAGGCTGAAAGAGGAGATGGGCGTCGAGCAAATGCTCCGGCGCGAAGAGGAATTGCTCGAATGCGTCTTTGACCGGCTACCGGGGATGCCCGGTGTCACGATATTGGAGGCGGGTTATCGCAGACGTCTGGGCATCGTATCATTCATGATGACCGGCGGGCATTATAACCTCGTCGTGAAGATGCTCAATGACAGATTCGGTATTCAGACCAGGGGTGGCTGCAGCTGTGCGGGTCCCTACGGACACTTTTTGTTGCATATCGATGAGGCAAGGTCACAGGCGATGAGGGCGTCGCTGAAATCCGGGGATCTGTCTTGCAAACCGGGCTGGGTGCGTCTATCGCTGCATCCTACGATGACCGACGACGAGATCGGGTATATCCTCGATGCCATCGGGATCACGGTCGAGCGGTACCGGGAATGGGCGGCGGATTATGTGTATGATCCGGCCAGCAATGAGTTTGTTTTCAGGGGATGGGGCGAACGCAACAGGGTGCGGGAGTGGTTCAGCGCTCCGCTGCGATAATTTTCCTATATTCGGAGCATTGTCTTAAACACTCTGTTGTGATCAGGAAACTACTCACAGGGCGGCCCCGGCGCGAGGGCGGCTTTCGCCACCGCGGTCACGAAATACAGCGTATCGAAACATTCAGCGATGCCGTGTTTGCCTTTGCCATCACCCTGCTGATCGTCTCGCTGGAAGTGCCGAAGACCTTCGACGAGCTGCTGACGTCGATCCGCGGGTTCGTGGCATTCGGGATCTGCTTTACCTTCCTGTTCATCATCTGGAACGAACAGCATGTCTTTTTCCGGCGGTATGGGATGGAGGACAAAACGACGCTGTTCCTTAATGCGGTGTTATTATTTATCGTTTTGTTCTATGTCTATCCGCTGAAGTTTCTTTTTTCACTGCTGCTCGGCGGGAATACCGGTGGCGCCGTCAGGCCTATCCGGGAGGAGCAGATACCCCAGCTGATGATCATTTACAGTGTGGGGTATATCGTCATTTATGTCGTCTTCCTGCTGCTATATCTGCATGCTTTCCGGCGCAGGGGCAGATTGGAGCTGACAAACCTCGAGGTATTCGATACGAGATCCAGGATCTGGTCGCATGCCATCCAGATCATCATCGGGGCTACTTCGATGCTTACAGCGCTGATATTGCCGGCGCGGGTGGGAGGGTTGGCCGGATGGGTGTATCCTTTAATCGGTCCCGTTCTCTGGATCTTCTACGCAAGGCGCGCAAGAAGACGTTGGAAGATCGGCAGGTAGGGTTTAGTTGATTGCGGCCTGTACCTCCGGTTTGCTCTTTTTCAGCACTCTTTCCTTCAGCCATTCGCGTACCGGCTCGTCATAGAGCTTCAGACATGCATAGGCAATGGCGACGCTGGCGACCACCAAAAGAGCGCCGGGAAGAAGACCTTTCGACATCGGGATCTTGTTCTTGCTGACCCAGGCCGTAAATACATAGATGAGGGGATAGTGGGTGATATACATCGGGTAGGAAATATCGCCGAGGAACCGGCAGATGCGGACGGACCGTTTGTTCCGGATAGTGCCGCCCGCGCCAAGCCAAACGATAAAAGGAAAAACGAAGATAACGACCGCCGACTCATAGATGCCATTCATCCAGAGATGCTCCGGGCCTCCGATACGGGGAATGCCGAGGACTATCGCTATGAGCAGCGTGCAGATCCAGAAAGCGCCATTCACCTGAGGCAATTTGCCGATCCGGCAGAGCAGTACACCTGCAAAGAAGGGATACAGGACACGGGTAAAGCCGATATTGAGCTGTTCGCCATTGAGGGCCCATCCTCCGATGAGGTCGCCCTGGGGTCCCATCACCGTATAATGGATGAGCAGGCATGCCGCCAATACCACGAAGATCGAGAGCGCCAGTTTATTCAGTCGCCTGATGACCACAGCATAAAGAAAATTGGCGATGTATTCGAAGAACAGCGACCAGGCGGGCCCATCGAGCGGGTGCATTTCCTGCCAGCCGCGGATGTCCATCGAAATGGGCAGGGGTAACAGCGTGCAACCCACCAGCATCACCAACAGCATCACCCATACGGGTGTACCGGCCACCAACGGGAAGGCGGGGCTGGCCTGGAAATAGAATAAAGCGGCGCCTATCAGCGACCCCATGACGACCATGGGCTGCAAACGAACCAGCCGGCGTTTGTAAAAATCCCATTTCGTCATCTTTCCCCACCTGTCATCATAGGCATAAGCCACGACGAAACCCGAAAGCACAAAAAAGAAGTCGACTGCCAGGTAGCCATGGTTGATCAATTGGGCGAAGCGGCTTCCGCCATTGAACGTTTCAAAAACATGGAAGACTACTACGATGATCGAGGCGACGCCACGAAGTCCGTCGAGTATCTGGTAATGGCTTTTGGATTCGAGGTAGGTTGAATTAGCAGTCATTTGGTGAATATAAAGAATATTACGGAACTATAATTCCCGTCCGGTGATCCTTCGCAATGTTTCGCGATAGGTGTCGCCGACAGGCAATTCGAGCTCGCCGATGAAGACGCTGTTCTTTCTGATCGCCGTGATGGCGGCGATGGCGATGATGTAGGATTTATGTATACGGAGGAACTTGTCGGCGGGCAGCTCACCTTCCAGCGTCTTGGCGTTGGTGCGGACCAGCAGCGGGCGCGGCGCGCTATGCAGGTGGATCTTAACATAGTCGCCGGAGCCTTCGATCCAGACGATGTCGGCAAAGACTACTTTTACCAGGCTATAGTCGGAATTGACGAAGAAATAGTCGGGAGCCGCAGCGCCGGTGGCACCAGCGGGTGTTGCGGGTGGAGCGGTCCTCAGTTGGTGCAGCTCCTGCGCCTTGTAACAGGCTTTCATAAACCTGTCCAGCCCCACTGGCTTGACAAGATAGTCGACGACATCCAGATCGAAACCTTCGGTGGCAAATTTCTTGTAGGCCGTGACCAGGATGATCATCGGACGTTTGGCCAGACTTTGGATGAATTGCAGACCCGTGAGACCGGGCATCTGGATGTCCATGAAGATCAGGTCGACCTGGTTCTCCTGAAGGACCCGGGCCGCCTGAAAGGCGTCTTCGCAGCTGGCAACAAGATCCAGGAAGGGCACCTTGCGGATATAATCCGTCAGCAGGTGCAACGCCAGCGGTTCGTCGTCGACTGCGATACATCGTAGCATCAGTGTAAATTTAATTCCAGTTTGACGATAAACCAATCCTCCTCCCTGCTGATCTGCAATACCTGCTGATTTCCGTATAGCAGGCGCAGCCGCCGGCTGACATTGCCCAGACCGATGCCGGAACCCTTGTCCCGGGTCTCCGTCGAAGAAGGATTATACCGGTTGCGCACCGAGAAAAGCAGGACCCCGTCTTCGATATGGAGGCTGACATGGATGGCCGGGTGTTCGATCATTCCAACGCCGTGTTTAAAGGCATTTTCCACGAAGGGGATGAGCAACATAGGTTCTATCTCGTAGATCGAAGGTGTTTGATCGAGTGAAAGGCTTACGGGCACCTTCGCGCCAAAGCGCTGACGCTGAAGATCGATATAACATTGCAGGTATTCGATCTCCTTATTGACCGGCACCTTTTCCTCATCCGTCTCGTAGAGCATATACTGCATCAGGGCCGACAGTTTCAGGATGGTGGGCCCCAGCTCCGGCGATCTCATCTGCTCCAGCGCGACGAGATTATTCAGGATGTTGAAGATAAAATGCGGATTGATCTGACTACGCAGAAAGGACAGCTCGGTCTTGAGGTTCTCCTCGTGCCGCTGGTGCGCCAACTCGTCCGCCTCCGTCTTATCCCGGACGACGCGATAGGCCGTGCTGACGGCGATGAAGAGGATAAAGGTGGGCAGGAGAAATCCGATAGCGCCCTGCGGGTTATAGTGCGGCAACCCGAAGGCATAAACGAATAAAAGCAAATTTATCAGAAACACGCTGAAAAAGGACGCTGCCAGCAGGGCGGTATAGGCGAGATAGCGTTTGCGATAGAAGAACGCGGGCATCAGGAGGTAGGCATTCAGATAGAAGGGGCCGATCCAGAGGATGCTGGTGATGAAATTCAGATAAAAGAAATCCCATTCGTGGATATCGTCCTTATGATGACGCACCCCGTGATGACTGTCCAGCAGATAGGGAAGCGAAAGGGCGACCGCCCACGCGGCCACGTGCGTCACGATGCGGATCGCCCTCCGGTTATACCTAAGCTTCATAGTAGTAAATATAGTCGATTATTCGAGCTGCGCCGCTGCGCGGGTACATTTATTGATCCTCCGCCTGTACATTGTTATTCTTCCGTTTGAACAGGCTGGCGTCCACCTTCCCGAAATTCCAGGTCAGGCTGAGCCGGAGCATCTGCGGATTACGCAGACGGCTATAGTCCTGCGTAAACCAGGTGCTGAATGTATACTGGTCCTGTTTGCGGCTCCGGAACACGTCGTTAAAGCTCAGCGATGCGATCATCTTTCCCTGCAGCAGGGTCTTTCTCAGGGCCAGGTCGATGTCGTAATACGGCCGGATGAAACCCTGGGAGGCGCTTTGCGATTGCATGTTCGGAGGGCCGGGCTGACCGGCACTGGTGTTCACTGGCAGATTGGTCTTCGACTGATACATGCCCGACACCTGGACGGCAAACCCCGACGGGAGACGGAAATTGGTATTCATCTTTCCGAACCAGCTCCACATCGCCGGCTGTGCGACGGCATCCGAGCCTCCTATATCTATCTGCGAATGATACAGATTGACATTCGCCGATACGTCCCACCACCTCGTCAGCGGGAACTGCCCGGTGAGTTCGGCGCCGAGCGAATTGCTGGACTCCGCATTCACGAAGGTGTTGATAAAGCTCACGGCGCCGGTGGAAGCGTTGGTGTCGGCCTCGATATAGCCCGTGATCAGGTGATCGGTATGTTTATAATAGACGGAGGCCAGCAGTGTGCTGTTGCGGCTGAACGTCTTCAGCCAGGACAGTTCGAGCGATTGCGTGAACTCGGGAACGAGATCGGGGTTCCCGCGGGTGATGTTCAGCTTATTGGAGGAATCGGTATAGGGCACCAGCTGGAAGAAATTCGGACGGTTGATCCGGCGCGTATAGCTGAGCTGGAGTTCCTGGTCATCCCCTATCTTCTGTCCCAGGAACAGCGACGGGAAAAGACTGATCGGGTATTGGTTGGCGAAAGACTGCCCTGAATTCAGCAAAGTGCCATGATAGTTGGAGCTTTCGGCGCGTAATCCGGCCTTGTAGGTAAAATTGCCGATGCTGCTGCCCAGTGTGACATATGCCGCGTAGACATTGCTCCGGCTTTCGTAATTGCTGGCGGCCGACGGCACTGGCTCATAGGCGGCCGAATCGGCATTCCAGGTATAATTGTTATTGATGTTCAGACGACCCTGCAGGGCTGCGCGAACGCCTGCCTCGAGCGTGGTCTTGGGCGTCAGCGGATCGGAGAAATCGCTTTGCAGGATGAGATTGTGATCGTTGCCTCCGCCGGCGATCTTTTGCAGCGTCGACCCTGTCAGGGTCGAAGCGGTGCCATATTGATAATAATCGGTGGAATAGATGGAATTGTTCGAAGCATTGCCGGAAAAATAGCTGGCATCGGCCGTCCATTCTTCCTTGTCTTTGGCAAACAGGCGTTTGATCCCGAGGGTCGCTCCCCGGCCGTTGAAGCTGCGGTCGCCGTTGATCTCTTCGCGGCTATTCTGGCTGATCTTTCCGGCCGTAAAGAGGCTATCGGTGTTCATGGTGATATCGGAAGTCTGCATGCCGCCGTGATGCATGGCGAACCCTGTGAGGGAAACCGTTGTCCGGTTGTTGAGGAAATAATCCAGGCCGATCCTGCCGAAATACATCGTGTTCTTCGAGGTATCCAGCACGTTCTGATTGAGATCGGTATTGGGCGTCGTGCTGTAATCCAGACGCTGGATGGAACTTGTGCCCCTGTCCCGTCCCTGACGGAAATTGAGATCGGCCGAAAAGTTGATCTTTCCCTGCCGTACATTCAGCCCCGATCCGCCATTGAGACCACCGTAGACATCGGCACCCGCCCGGACGCTACCGTTATACCCCGTCTTACGGTTCTTTTTCAACACGATGTTCAGGATGCCGGCGCCACCACCCGACGCGTCATATTTGGCGGAAGGATTGGTGATGACCTCCACGCTTTCGATGGCGTCCGAAGGTATTTCGTCCAATGTCAGCGTAGTGGGCTTGCCGTCGACGAATAACTGCGGCGAGCCGCCCCGGAGAGTGATATTGCCGTCTATATCCACGTTGACGCTGGGAACATTCTTAAGTACGTCCAGTCCGTTGCCGCCCGCGCTGACGATGTCCTTCGAAACGTTGAATACCTTCTTATCCATATCGAGCGTCATGGAGGGTTTGGAGGCGGTGACGACCACCTGTTCCAGCTGTTTGGTATCGGGCAGCATGACCACGCTGCCGAGATCTTTGTCTGCAGCTTGTCTCGTCAGCACGACTGCCTGTTGCAGTGCCGTATATCCAACAGCCGAGACATTTAACTGGAGCGGGCTGCCCATTGGCAGGTCCTCCGCCGAGAAATCGCCGTTGTTCTGGGTGATCGTCCCCTTCACGAGCACCTGCTTTTTTTTGCCGGTGGCCGGGCCGGTACCCGCCTTGAGGATGAGGACGGAAGCCCTGCCGATGCCGTGTCCGGCCGAGTCCACGATTTTGCCGTACAAACGTCCGGTCTGGGCGCCGCTGTTTGGGGGCGCTTGCGCGAATACCTGGCCGATGACCAGGAGCATGCTGAGGAAGAGGATCGACTGTTTCATGTCGCAAAACTAATTTGCGGAAATCGCTCCATTTTGGACTTGCGGGCAAACGGGGAAAAGATGCGGTGAACCGGAAAAAAAGGCCCCGGGCGAAGCCCGGGGCCATGGGGTTTCAGGAGTATAAGGTCCTAATCTATTGAATGGCATTCAGTTCGCCGATACCTGTCCTGCTGCCGCTGACCCACTTCAAAATATCCAACCGGAAATACCTTGCCTGCACAGGCGACAGGAAATTTATCCCCTTGAAATCGGGATTCGTGGCATTGGTACCCGACGCGGGCCCCGTTCCATTCCAGATACCCTGCACACTCCAGGTGACGCTATCCGGACTGCTTGACACCCTGATCCGCGTAGCATTGTCGCCGGTGCTCACATAATCCGGAGTCAGCTGCAGCCCGCGGACTGTCTGCGCCACGGGTAAACTCAATACTACCCACTTGGCAGCAGTGCTACTATTGCTGGACCGCCATGCAGTACTATTGCTTCCGTCCAGCATCGCTGGCCCGAGGGATCCCGAGGTTGTATTGCTTACCGTTACCATCCAGCCCGTACGGTCGGCTATAGTGCCGGAAAGTAAGGTCTGTACAGTGTCCACATTGGTATAGGCATATGGAATATACAGGTAGGCGGTGGCCCTGTTGCTGCTGATGGCGACGCCCTCGTCCTTGCCGGTGACCTTTGTGATCGTCAGTGGAAGAACATAACCATTCGTGTCTGTCAATGCTGCCGGGTTGGTGATGGTGACCGTCAACGGCCCCGACTGCATCGAATCCGTATGTATGGTCAGCTGGGTAATATCGATGGTATAGGTATTTGAAGGCAGGAGAATACAGCTGCTCCCCGTCTTCTTATTGAAGGCCGCTACGCCACTCGAGTCGGGCGTGATCGTGACATTGGCCGCAGCCGCCATTTGTCGGGTCGAATAGACCGGGAATTGAAAGACCGTATTGCCCCAGACGGCGATCGGCGTCAGCGTCAATTCCGCGGTGATCGCATTGTTTGCGTCACCGAAGTCTCCCTGCATGTAGACCAGCAGGTCCTTGGAATCCAGCCCGTTGTTCTTTTTGCAGGAGCCGGCCAGCAACAGCAAAAGGATGGGCGATAGTCGAATATATCTCAGCATAGTATTTTTTTAAGTAGTTGAACTATTGTGCGCATTTATTGACGCTGTCCGCATTCCAGACTACGGGTGCCTTTCGCCAGGTGATATTCCGCCCGTTGCCGGTGAGGTCGGTAAAGGCCTGACCCGACCCTTCGTTGAGCTTCCAGTAAGACACCAGGCCAGGCGCGGTAGGATCGACCGCACAGATATTCTGCTGGATCTCCGTTTGCGAAAGCGGCCGGCTCCAGAACCGGATCTCCGCCATCCTGCCGAGAAAGCGCTGTGCCGTCTGATAACCCGCATAAGACATCCCCAACTCGAGCGCCCCCCAGGTATAGGTCTGACCCGAAGCATCGAAGCTGTTGTCGAGCTCCCCATTCACATACATCCGGTACGAGCTGCCGTCACAGACGCAGGAGATCGTATACCACGTCTTCAGCGCGAACCTTGTATTGGAGAACATCCCGCCCGCGGAATTGATCCATTGCAGCTGGTTGGTATCGCTGCCCGCTTCGCCAAAACGCAGCAAATTAAATGTACTCTGATCCTGCGGACCCCAGTTGCACAGCCTGCTGATAGGCGGATTGCCCGTATGCCAGGAGTTGAGGAAACACTTGATCTCGAAGGTGAACTGCGAGATATTCTGAATTGGGGTCGTGAACGTGTCGATATCATAAAAATTGGGACTCGAGATATCGATCGAATTGAATTGGGTCACCCGCGCGATCTTCAGAAAGATGGTTCGCGAAGTCTCCAATATCGACTCCGGACCGTTGACGCTCTTGATGGTGATCGGTATCAGATAATTCCTGCCATCCTTCAGGCTGTCCGTAGAGACAAGGGTCACCGTCACCGGATCGGAGACATTAGTGCCCGAATGGATGACGCCGCTGCCGCCGGACAGGGTATAGGCATTGGCAGGCGCCGCGAAATAGTTGCCTTTTACCTGCGTATTGTAGGTCGAGACAAGCGCCGTATCCACTGCGAAGTTCACCGTGATATTTTTGGCGGCCAGACCGGTAGAACTGGCAGTGACGTTGATGCTGGAAGGCGTATTCTCCACGGTGAACTTGATCAGAGGGTCTGTCTCGGTGCCTGTGATCAGGATCACATCATTGAATTGTCTGTATTTCCGGCAGGAGAAGCCGATCGGGGTGACGATGATCACCGCGATCAGCAGAAAGAGGAAATTATATTTACGGTTCATAGTTGAAAGTTTGAATTAATGCACAGAAGGATTTACGATCTGGATGCTCCGCCGGACATAGTAGTAAGGCGGTGAGTTGTTATAATCCCGGTCAAAATAATATCCGCCCCAGCCGGCCTTTTGTCCCTGTGTAGGATTCCAGCGGGCAAAGCCTTCCAGCGAATACATTTGAGTGCCTTCGGCCGTCAGGGTATTGCCGTCGGCCTCCGTGAAGGGGGCGCCGCCGGTTTGCCACCAGTTGCCGATGTTCTCCGTCACGATGAATTTCCGCGTCGGGCAGAAGCTCACCGCGTTGTATCGCGATTGGAGGAACGATGCCGATGTAGTGGTCGCACCTTGTGTATAGGACTGGTTGACCAGGTAGTTGATATAAGGTTCTACACTGGAAGGGATAGCATCGGTATAGTAATCGATGATCAGGTATTTGTCCGGGTGTTTCGACATCGGACCGATGGAATCGCCCAGCATTTGAACGAACTGCGCGAAATTGTTCCCGGATAGCCAATCGACGAACGAACCGTTGTTGGGTTCATAGTCGAGATCGAGCCCGTTAAGGTCATAATTGAAGACCATACCTAGCAGATAGCCGGCATACGCCCGCATTCCCGCAGAGTCGAGCGTGAACTTGCCGTTATACTTCTGGATGCGGCAGATCTCCGGAATGACGAACTTGATCCCGCGCTGGGCCATGGAAGACCGCATTTCGTTATAGGCGATAGGGTTATAGGTGCTGGTGGAGTCGCCCTGTTTCAGCGAAGGAATGCCTGACCAAAGGCTGCAGAAATCGAGGCTGTCGGGTAGACCCGCGATATGTTCGCCCCAGGAGGCAGACTGTTTATAATCGGCTACCACTCCCTCTGCATTGCCATAGGCTGCAAACCAGCCGTAGAAGATCTGGTGCGGAGAATTCTTATAGGCCCGGAGGTTCTCGTAGTACTCGGCGCTGTGTTCCGTCGGTTGCTGGACATTCAGCGCAACCGGCGTGGTCTGTTTTTTACAGTTGACCAGCCCGATGCTGATCGTCAGAAAGAGAAAGGGTGATATGAATTTTTTTGTCATGATCTGAATTTTTAAGGTTTAGCGTCCCACCAAAGTTTGGTGCCTCCATTATCGCCGCCTTTGAGTTCGGAAACGCCAGTTGCCACTCCGGCCGCATTGCTTTGATATTCCGTCAGGGGGAACGGTAGTCTCCTGATTTGCGTGGTCGTATTGATCAGGCCCGCACTGTTGTTGATCGCGACGGGGAATATCTTCGGATAGCGGGTGCGCCTGAACTCGCTCCAGGCCTCCTGGCCGTCGGGGTATGTTGCGATCCATTTCTGGGTGATGATCCTTTCCAACTGTGTCTCCATGGGGTCGGTAGCCTTCCAGTGAATGGTGATGGTGCTGAGACCGGTAGTCATGTTGTTACTGTTGACCGAAGGATCGGAGTATGGAGCCGCCTTGTCGGTGGAATCCAGGATATAGTTGGCAGCGGAGCCTGCCCCCCATTGGTTGAAGGAGGTCTGTATGCCCGTCTCGTACAACGACTGGGCCGAGCCTCCCATATTCCAGCCGCGGATAGCGCCTTCGGCCCGGAGGAAATACATCTCGGCGGCCGACATCCATCGGATGGGCGTCGTCGGTTGTACATTCAGGGTAGAGAAGGGGTCCGTATATAAGGACTTATTGGTGATCGTGATGCCGTTGCGGATGCCATGATATTTGCCGTCCGTGACCGCTGGATTGAAAAGGAACGGAAGCCGCGGGTCTTTGTAGCCGGTAAGGAAGGATTCCATATTGGCCCCCATCCGGACATCGCCGAAATTGTAGCAGATGATCTGCAGTGGGTTGTGAATATTGATCCCGTCGGCCGAAGCCAGCAACGCGTCGTCGGCATCCGTCGTGAATACGCCATAAGAGTTGGCAACAGCCGCCTCGGCATATTGCTGCGCCTTTGCGGGGTCCACATAGGCTAAGCGCATAGCGAGCCGCAGCTTCAGCGAGTTGGCGAACTTGATCCATTTGGTATAATCGCCGCCATAGATGAGATCATAATTGGCCAGCGGCATCGACCCCGGATTATTCTGAACATAACTCGTGAGCGTGGCGATCGCCGAGTCCAGGTCTGTAAAAAAGGAATAATAGATGGTGCTTTGCGGGTCATAAGGCGTCGACAGGCTTCCCGACCCGAACTGCGTATAAGGCAACGGGCCATACATATCTGTAGTTCTCGAGATCGATTCGACCTTGATGATCTGCGCCAATGCATAGATATGCTGCATGGCAGGATTGCCGGTCGTCTTTTTCCTGATCGACAGCCATGCCGGCATGACGCTGAGGAAGGCCCGGTTGAATGCCTGACCGTACCAACTAGGGGTCATCGCATAATTGGTGCTGTTGACGCCGCCGAACCAGTTGTTGCTGGCACCCATATAACCCGAATAGACGTCGCCGCAGAGGTTCTGCACGATCTGGTACATCTCATCGCCGAAGGCGGGTTCCTGCGCCGTAGGAAAGATGTTCTGCTCCATCTGGGAAAAGAACACACCCGTGGCGAGATTGTCATATTGCAACTGCGCGTCGGTCGCTGCGTTGGGATTCGTATTGTATTCCCTGAAGTTCTTGGTACACCCGAAACACAGCACGAGTGCCAGACCAGGCAGCAGGCTTTTTCGAAAGAATTTCCATTTATTGGTCTCCATGATCATAATGCTTTTGTTAATTAGAGTTTCACCTTCACGCTGAACCCGACACTGCGCAGACTGGGCTGCATGAAATAATCGATGCCCTGCCAGTACGTGTCCGTGTTTGCGGTCGATTCCGGATCGAAGGGGGCCTTATTGTAGAACATAAACAGATTCCTGCCTGTCAGCGCCAGCGTCACGCCCTGTATCTTATTGCGGAATACAGATGCCGGGATGTCGTAGGCCAGCGAGGCCTCGCCCAAACGGACATTAGTGGCGCTGTACACATACATGGAGCCGATGGCGGCTACGCCGCCGCCCACCACCTGGTAATAGGGTTGCGCCGGGATGAGATATCCGTTGACCTTGACACCGCCGGCATTGCGCGCGTCGGCGGAGGTCTTCGATACGCCAAACCGGTCCATGATGGCCTGGGTAACGGAGACGCCTACACCCCCGATACGGGCGGCGACGAGAAAGCTGAAATTGAAATTCCTGTAGGTAAAGCTGTTCCTGAAACCAATGTTGTAGCGGGGGTTGGCATTACCCGCCTTGACATAGGTATTGTTGGGATCGGCCAGTACGGTTTTGGAAGCCGCATCGACGAAGATATGTCCGTGTTCATCCGTCTCCAGCGTGGTGACATAGATATCGCCGATGGACCCGCCCCTGACCAACGACATCATATAGCTGCCCGTGCCGCCTACGCTGAGGCTGTCGACCGTGACCGTCTGACCCGTACCATGGTCATTGTAGTTGGTCAGCAATTTGACGATCTTGTTCCGGTTGAGCGTGAAAGTAGCCGTGGAGGACCAGTCGAGCCCACGCGCGATGCGGCCGTTGAAGCCCAGCGCCGCCTCGATACCCTTATTGGTTACCTGTCCGGCATTGATGTAAAAGCTGGAGTAGCCTGTACTCGGGGCCAGTACGGGGTTGAAAAGCTGGTTGTAGGTATTCGACTGGTAGGCCGTCACATCGAGGCTCAGGTGGTTCCGGAAGAATTTCATATTGACACCGGCTTCGGTGGATTTCGTCCGCTCAGGCTGGAGACCTGTTGCCGGTAAATAGCTGCTGGTCACCGGGAAGCCGCCCTGGATCGGGTAGCTCTCGATGGTGATGAAACGCTGTGGCGGGTTACCTACTTCGCTGTAAGAACCGCGGACCTTCAGGAAGGACAACGTTTGCGAATGCATATGCAGCAGATCGCTCAGGACTGCGGAGGCGCCGACGGACGGGTAAAAGATAGAACTGGCCGTCGTATTGACGAGCGCGGAGGACCAGTCATTCCTTCCGGTAAGATCGAGGAAGGCCATGTTCCTCCAAGAGAGCTCGGCGGTACCGAATACCGCCTGCGACTGATCGTGATAGCTGTCCTGCATGACGGTCGCCTGTGTCTGGTTGACGTTGGTGAAACTGAACAGGTTGGGAACGCTCAGCAGGTTGCCGCCATAACTGTCCGCATTGTATTTGGTATCCAGGTAGCTGCTCCCGACGTTGGCGGTCAGCCGGAGACTGCGTGTCAGCGTCTTATCGATATTGACGAGGATATCCGCATACGTTTGTTTGGTGATGGCCGTTGCCCTGTAATAGGCGCCGGCGGGAGAGGCAAAAAGACCAGCCGTGGAGGCGTAATATTTTTTCTCGCCGATCGTGGTATTGTCATCCAGTTTTACCCGGCCGGTGATATTGATCCAGCTGTTGATATTGTATTTGGCGGCGGCGGTGAGGAGATACCGGTCCTTATTGTTGATAAAAAAATCCCGGTTGATGATCCAGTAAGGATTCTGCATCTGGAATCCTTCGTCGCCGTAAGGCCAGAACTGTGTTTTGAAATTCCGCGTCGCGTCATACCGCTCGTAGACCTTGTATTTTTCGATGTTGTCGCCACGGGGAAAAAGATAGATCGGGATCAGTGGGTTGAAATATTGCCCCTGCGACAACATGTTCTGCTCACCCACATTGATATAGGCGGCGCCCAGATCGAGGGTCAGCCTACCGTCAAGCAGCGAAGAGGTATTTCG
>DASYSV010000618.1:0-4383 GCA_036010185.1 Puia sp. | reverse complement strand
GCTGGCTACCCCGGGCATCGTTCGTCCGGGATTGAAGTGGATGCTGAATTCACAAAGCCCGTTCTATGTGCAACCGAGGCTTAGCCGCAGTCTCGTCGACTGGGGGATGAAGTTCATGAAGAGCGCTACCCCGGGGCATGTCCAGCGGTCGGCGATCCCATTGAAGGACATCGCCGTATTGAGCCAGTATGAGTATGAGAACACCTGGCTTCCGCTGCCTCATTTCGATTTCGCTTATCAGCATAAGGGTCTTTTAGAGATCTTCCAGACGCCGGCGGGGGCCGAACATGCGCGACATACCGTTGAGAAGGGGCATGAGCTGGGTTTGGACGTGGATCTGCTCGATGCGGTGGCATTGCAGGAAAAGGAGCCGCATACGAAGGTTAACGGTCTCGGCGCCATTTTTTTCAAATGCGATGCCCATCTTTTCCCGGACAAGCTGATGCGCGGACTGATCCGCATCCTTGGCGAGGCGGGAGTTCAGCTGATCCCGCACCAGGAAGTTACGGGTTTCGAGAAAGGCAACGGCGCCGTCAAACGCCTGATCACTGCCACCGGACATCATTACGATGCCGATGCGATCGTCGTGGCGACAGGCTCCTGGAGCCGTGAAATGGCTGCCCTGCTGGACACAAATTTGCCACTGGTTCCGGGGAGAGGATATTCCGTAACCCTCGCAGACTCTCCATACCGTGTCAACTATCCTGCTATCCTCGTGGAAGGTCGCGCCGCGATCACGCCTATGGATGGCAACAAGATCCGGTTCGGCGGAACGATGGAGATCACTTCGACCAATACCCCACCGCGTTATCAGCGGGTGCAGGGCATTCTCAACGCCGTCAAACGGTTCTTCCCTGAATTCGACGTGCCGATGCCTCCGAAGGAAAAAATATGGTATGGCTACCGGCCCTGTTCGGCGGATGGGTTGCCATATATCGGCAGGATACGACGATACAACAATGTAGTGGTGGCGACAGGGCACTCGATGCTTGGGCTTAGTCTTGGAGCGGGAACGGGGCGTCTGGTGAGTGAATTGGTGGACGAGCGGCCGACCAGCATCGATTTGACGCCTTTTGCGGTGGAGCGCTTCGGATGATACGCGCGTAAAAAAACTTCATATATGAAACGATTGTTTCTGCAGGTGGTGCTTTTGGCAGCCCTGCTACCCGCGGAGGCGCAGCCGGAGGCTGCGCCGATGGCATCGTACGAACCGACACGGTCGGAGATCATGGACCGGTATCACCGCGCCCATTTCCTGGATAGCATCGCCACCCGCAGCATCTTCAAAGCCGTCGTCCGGCCGCACTGGTCCGCCGACCACAATTCCTTCTGGTACAGGAATATCCTGAAAGACAGTGTGAAGGAATATATCGATGTGGACATGGTCCACGGTACACGCAGGAAGCTGGACGCCGAGCCCGCCGATACATTGTATCGCAGCGCAGCATTCACCAGGTATACCGGTCGCCGCTGGGCTTCCTTTTCCACCGACTCGGTTTCTCCGGACAAAAAATGGGTAGCCTTTGTCCGCGATGGCAATGTCTTTGTCCGCGAGGCAAGTGCAAATCGCGGATCGGCATTCCCTTTTACCACCGACGGCGATACCGCAAAACCCTATGGACAGCTGGCCTGGTCACCGGACAGTAAGTACCTGGTCGGTTATCATATAGATCCCGTAAAGGATTCCGCCGTCTATTACGTGCTGTCGTCGGTGGCCGGCACAACACGCGGGCAACTGCGCCGAAGACCTTACAAACAACCGGGCGATCCGTTCACTACATATGAGATGTTCATCTTCCGTCTCGATGGGAGACAGCAGGTCAGGGTCAACACTCCGAAGGTGGATTTTTTCGGCGCTCCCGAATTGCACTGGCGTTATCACGACAGCCGCTATTTTACTTTCGAAAGGGTAGAGAGGGGTCACCAGCGGTTCCGGATATTCGAAGTGGATGCGCAGACGGCGCAGACGCGGACGATCATCGACGAGACCACCAGGACCTTTATCTATGAATCGCGTCTTTTCACGTATTATCTTCCGGAAACGAACGAATTATTGATGACGTCAGAGAAGGACGGATGGCAGCATCTGTATCTTTTCGATCTGCTGACCGGCCGACAGAAACAGGAGGTCACACGCGGCCCCTGGGTCGTCCGGAATATCGACAGCGTCGACGCTAAGAAAAGGGAGGTTTGGTTCTCGGCCAGTGGTATGGATGCTGGTGAAGATCCGTATTACGTTCATTATTATCGCATCGGGTTCGACGGGCAGCACCTGATCGGTCTGACCCCGGTCCGGGCCAATCATATCGTCACATTCTCGCCCGACCGGAAATATTACCTCGATGCCTATTCGGAGATCAATGTTCCGACCGTGGTCCGGCTTTGCCGCACCGCAGATGCCAGGGAGATCATGGAGGTGGAGCGAGCGGATGCCTCGATGTATCTGGCGGCGGGTTTTCGTTTCCCGGAGCCTTTTCATGCGAAGGGTAGGGATGGGGTTACGGAAATCTGGGGTGTGATCGTACGGCCGACGGATTTCGATTCGACGAAACGATATCCGGTAATAGAAAACATTTACGCCGGTCCCCAGGATGCCTTTGTACCTAAGGATTTTACCGGGCGTTATGGCGAGATGCAAAGCATCGCCCAGATGGGTTTCATCGTGGTACAGATCGACGGAATGGGCACGGCCAACCGGTCGAAGGCCTTCCATGACGTTTGTTGGAAGAATCTTGCCGATGCCGGGTTCCCCGACAGGATATTGTGGATAAAGGCCATGGCGGCAAAATATCCTTATGCCGACACGTCGCGGGTAGGACTTTATGGCACATCGGCGGGGGGACAGAATTCCCTCGGAGGCCTGCTTTTCCATGGGGACTTTTACAAGGCGGCCGTATCGTCCTGCGGCTGTCATGACAACCGTATCGACAAACAGTGGTGGAATGAGCAGTGGATGGGCTATCCCGTTGGGAAACATTATGACGAGCAATCGAACGTCACCAATGCCTGGAGGCTCCACGGCGATCTGCTGCTGATGGTGGGGGAAGCCGATAACAACGTTCCGCCCGAGTCCACTTACCGGGTGGCGGATGCGCTGATCAAGGCGCACAAGGTCTTCGAGTTCCTGCCGTTACCCGGATCGGATCACACCGACGGCGGCCCCTATGGGAGGGTCTCGCGAAGAGACTTTTTTGTAAGGCATCTGCTGGGGGTCGAGCCGCCCCATCGCAATGAGGGGGAGTTATAAGACCGCAGCCCACCCGCCGCAGACCGGTTCGAGCCCCGTCGAAAGACCGCTTCGCGCCCGGTCGCAGACGGGTTCGCGCCCCGTCGGCAGACCGGTTAAATTCTGCGCATGATTGATTAAAAATGAATATACGCCGACACGCGTATCTGAATACATTTGAAAAAACGATTCTATGGCTATTGTCTGGAAAGGAGTCTTCCCCGCGCTAACCACTAAATTCACGGCTAAGGACGAACTGGATCTCAAGCTGTTTGAAAAGAACCTGAATTTTCAGATCGCCTCGGGCATCGATGGGATCATCCTCGGCGGAAGTCTGGGCGAAGCCAGTGTGCTTACCATCCAGGAGAAGGAAAGGCTGGTGAAGTTTGCCGTCGAAAAAGCGGCGGGTGAGCTGCCGGTCATACTGAATATTGCCGAGGGATCGACACGGGAAGCCCTGCAGCAGGCATCCGACGCACGCGCCTGGGGCGCTCAGGGCCTGATGCTCCTCCCGCCGATGCGCTATAGTTCGGATCATCGCGAGACTGTCACCTGGTTCAGGACCATCGCGGATTCCACCGACCTGCCGATCATGATCTACAACAATCCCGTCGACTATAAGACCAATGTGACGCTCGACATGTTCGAAGAGCTGATCGAATGCTCCAACATCCAGGCCGTGAAAGAATCGACACGGGATATCTCCAATGTAACCCGGATGATCAATCGCTTCGGAGGGCGGCTCAAGATCCTCTGCGGTGTCGATACGCTGGCGATGGAAGAGATGCTGATGGGCGCCGATGGCTGGGTAGCCGGCCTCGTATGCGCTTTCCCGGCCGAAACCGTGGCCATTTATCGTCTCGTCAAAGCGGGACGTGTTGAAGAGGCAATGGCCATCTACAGGTGGTTCCTCCCCGTGCTCGAGCTCGACATCCACACCAAACTGGTCCAATACATCAAGCTGGCGGAAGTACAGACCGGCATTGGCAGCGAATATGTCCGTGCCCCGCGACTGCCGCTCGTCGGAACCGAACGGGAGAGGATATTAAAGGTCATTGGTCAGAGTGTCGCGACAAGGCCTGCGTTGCCTGATTATCTATCTATCCATCCCGGGAAGACCTTTGCCTGATATCCGAGTCGCATGACCGAAAAAACAA
>DASYSV010000578.1:0-3976 GCA_036010185.1 Puia sp. | reverse complement strand
TGCTTCTTATAATACCGGTTGCCACTTCTGATCCGGGCGTTGGTGCTTTGGGCGGAAGCGGGTAGTGTAGCGCATCCGAGGGCCAAAAGAAAAAGTGCAGGGACGACGGCAGGAACTTTTTTCCGCCGTTCGGACACCAGGTACTCGACCACCAGCAGTACCAGGGCCACAGCGAGAAACCATTGGAAAAAACTTTTGTAATCGATGAGCTCGGCGTCTGTCACCGATTTTTTCCCGGCATTGTCGAGCTGTTGGCTCATGGTGATCAGTGCATCGTCTACATTGTCGAGCCGGATATATTGTCCGTTGGTGGAGGTCGCCAGCTGTTGCAGCTCGGCCTCATTCAGTTTGGACATGACGACATTTCCCTGATCGTCTTTCTTTAGCTCGCCCGTCGCGGGATCCACGATGGGAGATCCGTCCGGCGTACCGATGCCGACGGTATTGATCATGACCCCGTCCTGTGCCAGCTTTTTGGCTATCTTCCGGGCGTCCGGGTCGTGGTCTTCGCCATCGGATATCAGGATGATGGATTTGTATTTCGTATCCCGGGCGTCAAATGCGCCGTTTGCCATCTGTAAAGCCTCGCCAATGACGGTTCCCTGGGTGGGGACGGCGTCGGGGCTGGCCTGTTGGATATACATTTTAGAGGCGCCGTGATCGGTCGTAAGCGGCATCTGCATATAGGGCCTACCGGCAAAAAGGACCAGTCCGATGCGGTCGTTGTCCAATTTATCGACAAGCTGAAGCATCAGCTGTTTGGCCTTTTCCAGACGGCTGGGTTTGATATCTCTTGCCAGCATGCTTTTGCTGACATCGAGTACGAACATGACATCCACCCCTTTTCTCTGGATGTTCTGCATCGAGCCGGGTTTCTGCGGATTGCCGGCTCCCAGTACGATGACAATGAAGGCCAGGAGGGCCAGAGCCGCCTTGAGCAGGAAGCGCCAGGATGAAAAATTCCGGATCAGTTGCCGGACGAGGACCGGATCGCCGATGCGGCCGGCTGTTTTTTTCTTCCAGGATAACAAAAAATAAAGGGTCGCCAGCAGGAGTGGGATTGCCGCAAGACCGACGAGATATTCGATATGTTCGATTCGAAACACGTTTGCAAGATAGGTTTTTCGCCCTTAAACGGGCGTCATGAAAAATGCAAAAAAAACGCCAATTATTTCTTTCCCTGGAAGAAACCGAGTTTCGGAAGTATCTTTTTAGCGAGTTGAATACCAATGGTTTCTACATCCGAGTGTCCATCGGGGCTTTCCAGATTGATCACGAAGAAATAGGGATGTTCGTTCTCCTGGACCCAGCCGATCACCCATCCGATGGCGGGGCCGGGGTTATATGCGGCGCGCCCGGTTTTGTAGACCAGCTTGTAATTGGAGTTGACTTCCGTCGTCAGCATGCCTTTGACGAGATCCTGGGGTCGCCGGAAAAAGGGCAGCTGGTTGAAATAAAGCTTTTTGACCAGTCCGAGTTGTTGGTCGGCATTGATCCTGATGCCGCGAATCAGGACCCGGCCGGAGTCGGCTTTAATATCTTTATCGCCGTATTGAAGCGAATCGACCCATTTTTTCAGCGTATCGATGCCGATGGAGTCCGCCAGCTGCCGGTATACCCTATCGCCGACAGGTCCGGGATCCCGCATGGCCCAGGCATAGGTAACCGTTGTCTTCGAATCGATGGGATTACCGGGACTGAGAGGATCAGCGGTGGAACTGTCTTCCACGATCGCGGTCTTTTTTTCATCCGGAAGGATACCGGTCTGGAAGGCCACCAGCGTCTGAAGGATGTCAAAGGTCTGGGCCGCAGGGTATAGGCTGTCGCGATAGCGCGGAAGGTTATAGATGGTAAAACGTCCCTGGCCGTTGTCGAGGAGCGCGAAAGTACCTTTTACCCCTGCGGAGTCGAAATAATGTCCGAGACTGTCATCGACCGTGACATTATTGGAGGAACAGGCGGAAAAGAGGAATGTGGCCGCCGCCAGAAGGTAGAGGGACGTTTTCATGCGAAATTTTGCGCAAAGATAATGTGCCCGAGATTCTCTGTCTGAAAATTAGAGAATCTCGGGCAAACCGCTAATGTTTGGCCTTCGGCCGACGGCCCCGTGGGCCGTCTTACTGCTTGGGCAAATGATACATATCGATCAGTTTCAGCAACACCCCGTTGGTCCAGCCGAAACCGTCCTGGCCGGGATATTCTCCACCGCCGGCTTCTTTGTCGATATCCGCGACATTGTATTTTTCCATCAGCTTGCCGGTCTGTTTATAGACCTTTTCGACGAGTTTTACCCAGCGTGCAGCGATATCGGCGGCCAGCTCTTTTTGTCCGCAGCGATCCAGTCCCCAGATGGTCATCCATTCGAGGGGGGCCCAGCCATTGGGCAGATCCCATTGCTGACCCGTATCGAATCCGGTAGTGGCTACGCCACCGGGTCTGAGAAGTTTGGCGCGGATGACATTTGCAGCCCTTTTTCCCAGCAGGCTCATATAGTCGGGATGTTCATTGATAAAACAAAACGGGTACATGCCTGCCGGATTGATGCTGCTGCTTTGTTTCCGGGTCTTGAAATTGTAGTCGGTATAAAAACTGAGTGTCTTATTCCAGCAATACCTGTCGATCAGCTCGCCGCGATGAACGGCCTTTTTCCGAAAGACTTCCGCGCTGCTGTCCTTATTCATAAGTTTGGCCTTGGCAATGGCCCACTCGAGGTGATAGAGCAGGGCATTCAGATCGGGGGGGACCATATCGCTGGTGCGGATAGTGACCAGGGTCTTCCCGTCGGCAAACCAGCGGCTGCTGAAGTCGATGCCACTTTCCGCAGCGGCACGCAGCTCCTCATACATTTCCACCTTGTCACGACCTGACCGCTGCGCGGTGAGCACGTCTTCGCGCCAGCTTTCCTGGCGGGGGACGGTGGCGTCATCCCAATACCTGTTGAGGATATCGCCGTTATCCAGCCTGACCACCCGCCGATAAGCCTGTCCGGGCTTCAGCCGGTCCGCGCCGTCCATCCAGAAGGCATATTCCTTCTCCATCGCCGGCAGGAATTCCTGGTAAACGGTATCCCCCTTCGCCTCTGCCAGCAATTCGACCATCACCGAAAAAAATGGAGGCTGCGAACGACCGAGATAATAGGTCCGGTTGCCGTTGGGAATATGTCCGTAGTTCCCGATGAGGTAGGCGAAATTTTTCACCATATCGTCGATCATGCCGATCTCGCCGCTCTCCTTCAGTCCGAGCATCGTGAAATAGGAGTCCCAGTAATACACTTCACGGAAGCGGCCGCCGGGGACGATATAAGGATAAGGCAAAGGGAGCAGCGAGCTGCCTTCGACGACCTTATCGGGATTCCTTCTCAGCACCGGCCAGAGATTGCGGATGTGCGTGACTACGTCTTCCGAAGTATTGGTCTTGTAGGTATTGGTAGGGCTTGCCGGCAGATCGAAATTGTCGAACACGAATTTTTTCAGATCGAAACCCGCCACCGTCCGCAGCGTTTCATAATCGGCCACGATATCGGCCGGTTTGCGTTTGGGGATGCAGTCGACGAAGGTCTTGCCATCGGGGAATACGCGTTCCATCTGGACGTCGACGAATAATTTCCCATAGACTTTATCGGGCGGGGTAGTGACTATCGGCTGTCCGAAGGAAAGGTGCGCGAGGGTTAGAAATATGAATAAGAGGCCTGGGATTCGTTTCATACCTAAAAATAAGTAGAAAATGAAACACCGCGAAGAATCGCGGTGTTTGCTTGCTTTTGCTTATGATAATCAAAACTAATTGCTCCTTATTCGGCGCCATCGCCCTGGGCGCGTTTTACGGCATAGTTGCCTACATTAGTACCGACCGTGAATCCTGCCGTACAGTCGACGGTATAATGGATACCCGCATATACGCGGGAGTTGGCGGCTTCCTGCGCCATCGACATATATGCGCCCGCCCTTGCCGGAAGGATATGACCCAGTACGGCGGC
>DASYSV010000525.1:0-5151 GCA_036010185.1 Puia sp. | reverse complement strand
CTGCTCCTACATTCGTTTCGAAAAGGAAGCGGGCGTTGTATTCGCGGGCGAGGTCCTTCAGCTGCCGGTAGCTGCCATACGCCGAGGAACATGCGATCTTATTGCAGGCAACGACGGAGATGCTTTTCTGGAGCAGCGTTCTGTATTGTAAAGCGACATCCGAATTGGCCGTGACGTCGACGAAGACGGCATTGCGCAGATTGCGGGAGGTGATGCCATCGACCCATCGATCCAGCTGCATGGGCTGACCGTTTTCCAGTTGTTGTTTCCACTGCCGGAGGTCGATGCCTTCATCGCGGAAGACCATTTTGCGGCTGTTGGCCAGGCCTACCACGTGAAGCTGGATGCGCAGTTGCTGGAGCAGCCAGGCCTGTTGCTGCAGGAGCTGGTCGAGCAGGCGGCGGCCTACATTGCCGGTACCCGTGATGAAGAGGTTGAGTTGTTTATAGGTGGTTTCGAAGAATTCTTCGTGGAGGACGTTGATCGCCTTTCTTACGTCACCCGCCGCAATGACGGCGGAGATATTCCTTTCGGAGGAGCCTTGCGCGATAGCGCGGACGTTGACCCCGTTGCGGCCGAGGGCGCCGAATAGTTTGCCGCTGACGCCGGGATGTGATTTCATGCGATCGCCTACCAGTGCGATGATCGACAGATCGCGTTCCACGACGAGTGGTTCAACCGTACCGATACCGATCTCATGTTCGAAGGCCTGGTCGACCGCAGACTTGGCGATGGCTGCATTGGCATCGTCGATGCCGACGCAGATGGAATGTTCGGAAGAGCCCTGGGTGATCAGGATGACATTGACCTGTTGGCCCGAGAGGGCTTCGAACAGTCTTTTGGAGAAGCCGGGGATGCCGACCATTCCGCTGCCTTCGAGGCTGAGCAGGGCGATCCGGGGGATGCTGGAGATGCCGCGGATGCTGCTGCCGTTGCGTTGGGTTTCGACCTCGATGACCGTACCGGTATCTGCGGGGGAGAAGGTATTCTTGATCCAGACGGGAATGGCCTTGCGCATCACGGGCTGGATGGTAGGAGGGTATATGACCTTGGCGCCGAAATGCGAGAGCTCCATAGCCTCCTGGTATGAGATATGCGGAATGAGTTTGGGGCTGGAAACGAGCCGGGGATCGGCGGTCATCATGCCGGAAACGTCTGTCCAGATCTCGAGCACCTGTGCGTCGACGGCAGCCGCCAGGATCGCGGCGGAATAGTCCGAGCCGCCTCTTCCAAGCGTAGTCGTGATGCCCTGATCGTTGGAGGCGATGAACCCGGGGAAGATGAATAAATTGGCGGGAGAGACGGCGATAGCATCGCGGATGAGGGAGTTGGTTTTATTGAAATCGACGGCGGCGTGTCCGAAATGTGAATCGGTGCGGATCAGCTGGCGGGAATCTTTCCATTCGTGTTTGGTGCCGAGAGCGTCGAAGCGTGCGGAGACGATGAGTGAGGACAGCAGTTCGCCATAGCTGACGATCTTATCCTGTGTGCGGGCCGAGAGTTCGCCGAGCAGGAAGACGCCGCTGCAGATATCTTCTATTTCATTGCAACGGGTTTTGACGGCGCTGAGGATGGCGCTCTGGCCGGTGATCGGCAGGAGGGACTTCACGGTTTCGAGGTGACGATGTTCGATCTGCCGTAGCCGATCTTTGTATGACTCGTCGCCTGTCGCTGCGGATGTGGCAGCCTGGATGAGCATATCCGTTATGCCGCCGAGCGCGGAAACCACGAGAATGGTCCTGTCTTTTTTGATGGCGTCGAGAACGAGTGTAACGACCTTGGAGATATTTTCTGAGTTGGCTACGGAAGAGCCGCCGAATTTTAAAACCTGCATACAATGAGTGATTTTGGATGAGAACAGCTTGGATGAGCCCCGGTGGTAATATGGTAATCGACAACCCTTAACGGGTTGTAATGGAGATAATAGTTGTAATTTCAACAACCGGGAGAGAGAGGCCTGTATGGTGACTGAAGATGATCACGGCCGCTAAGATAGACAAAAAGTGAATGTAAAAACAAAAAATTGCCGATTTCTTAGTTGAAATAAAGTAAATTTGAGGTTGTTTTGAATGAAGGCCGCGTTTTTACCGCATTCTTTGAACAGTGTTAAATTGATATTATGAATTATCAACCGTCCCAGGGGTTGCAGCAATTCAAGAACCTGGTGGGTATCAAATTTCAACTTTACAATAGTCTTTTTACCTCCCTGCCATTTCATCGGATAGAGAAAACGGGGATACTGTTGTCATTGTTATTGACGATCTGTGAGGATGGATATAAGAAGAAGCAGTCGCCGGAGCAGATACTGGAAGATTTTTTTCAGAAGCATACGGCGTTTTCGGGGGAGCGGGAGAAAGCGGATATTTTATTCCGGTTCGTTCAGTATGTGGAGCGTCAGATCGTTCTTTTCGATGCGTTGGAGGATGCCGCTTTCAAGCATGTGAATGACATGGGCGGGCCGGGGACGTTGAAGCATCTGATATCGGAAGTGCTCCAGACGGATAAGGAGCCGGAGTTGACGGAGAAGCTGAAGGATTATTCGGTAAGGCTGGTATTGACGGCGCATCCGACGCAATTCTATCCCGGGGCGGTGCTGGGGATCATCAATGACCTGTCGCGGGTGGTGATCGAGAACAATGCGGCGGACATCAACCTTTACATGCAGCAATTGGGGAAGACGCCCTTCCTGAAGAAACAACAACCTACTCCATTTGACGAAGCGATCAGTCTGATCTGGTATTTGGAGAACGTATTTTATCATGCGAGCGGAAGGATCATTTCCGCGCTGAAGGAGCAGTTCCCGCACGCTGTCGATCCTAAGAATGCCGTGATCCGGATGGGATTTTGGCCGGGGGGTGACCGGGATGGGAATCCTTTCGTGAAAGTGGAGACGACCTTACGTGTGGCTGAAGCGTTGAGGGCTGCGATCGTCCGGTGTTATTACCAGGATGTTCGGCGTCTCAAGCGCCGGCTTACCTTCAAAGGGGTGGATGTTATGATTGCGGATCTCGAGCAGACGTTGTATAATAACATATTGGCGCCGGAAGGAAGGACGGATCTTTCGCCTGCCGGGTTGCTGGATCAGCTGAACCAGATCAGGGAGATCATCATTTACCAGCACAATAGCCTGTTCGTGGGCCTGGTGGATAACCTGATCGCCAAGGTGATGATCTTCGGGCTTCACTTCGCCACCCTGGACATCCGGCAGGACAGCAGCGTTCATGAGAATGTGCTGGCGGCTATTGGTGCGCGTCAGGGGCTGCTTCCCGAAGACTATGCCTCTCTGGGGCCGGCAGCGAAGATGGAAGCCTTGATGGCATTGAAGGGTGGGGCGCAGGCGGAGCTGTATGAGGATCCGTTGGTCAGGGACACGCTGGAGACCGTCAATGCCATGCGGACCATTCAGCGTCTTAATGGCGAAGAGGGTTGCTGCCGGTGGATCATCAGCCATAGCAGCAGTGCGTTGAATGTGCTTGAGGTGATGGGATTGTTTTTGCTGGGTGGCTGGAAGAAAAAAGACCTGCCGGTTGACATTATTCCCTTATTCGAGACGGTAGACGATCTGCGGGATGCGGCGTCGGTGATGAAGGAACTGTATGAGCATACCGATTACAAGGCGCATTTGAAGCAGCGGGGGAATACCCAGACGATCATGCTGGGATTTTCGGATGGGACGAAGGATGGAGGGTACCTGATGGCCAACTGGGCGATCTACAAGGCCAAGGAAGAATTGACCCGGGTATCGAAGCAATATGGCATCGATGTAGTGTTTTTCGACGGCAGGGGCGGACCGCCTGCGCGGGGGGGCGGCAAGACGCATCGTTTCTATGCGTCGATGGGAAGGAATATTTCCAATAAGGAGATACAATTGACCGTGCAGGGGCAGACGGTGTCTTCGAATTTCGGGACGATCGACACTGCGCAGTTCAACATCGAGCAGCTGATCCATGCGGGGATATCCAATGACCTGTTCTCGGAGAAGGAGGTGACGTTGCAGGCCGGTGAGGAAGCGATGATGCAGGAGCTGGCTTCGGAAAGTTATAAGGCTTACAGTACATTGAAGAATCATCCTTATTTCTTGCAGTATTTGAATGAAGTGAGTCCATTGCGTTTTTATAGTGAGACGAATATCGCGAGCCGGCCTTCCCGCCGGAAAAGTTCGGGGCGGCTCGAGTTGAAGGACCTGAGGGCAATCCCTTATGTCGGCGCGTGGAGCCAGCTGAAGCAGAACGTACCGGGTTATTATGGGGTAGGCAGGGCTTTGCAGTCGATGGATAAGAAGGGCAAGTGGAAGGAAGTGAAGCAGCTGTATATGGACTCGCCGTTCTTCAAGACCTTGCTGGACAACTGTGAGATGGCGATGAAGAAATGTTTTTTTCCGTTGACGGAGCATTTCTCCACGCATCCGGTATATGGGGAGATATGGGCATTGATCTATGATGAGTTCGAGCTGACGCAACGGTATATTTTCAAGTTGTCGGGTAAGAATGAGCTGATGGCCGATTACCCGGTGGAGCAGTTGTCGATCCAGATGAGGGAGAGGATCGTATTGCCGTTGAGTACGATACAGCAGTATGCGCTCTCGAAGTTCCAGGCGTTGGAGAAGGGGGGAGGTGGTGGAAGGCCGATGAAGGAGGTGTATGAGAAGCTGATCATGCGGAGTAGTTTTGGGATCATCAATGCGGCGAGGAATTCGGCTTAAGGCGGGTAGGCAGAGCCGGGAGGTAGTGAGGTGATTGCCGATGGGCCAGGCGGGGGTCAATCTGTGCGGGTATAGTCTTACGCAGCATTGAGGCCGAGGTCGGCCTGCGGATGTGGTTGCTGCGTTTTTGGTACATTCATCGGCTTGACCGCATATTTCCCGCCAATGGCCCTGAAATAAACGATGCTGATCCCCGTGGAGACCACCACCGCGAGCAGGACGGAGATCCTGGCGATGTCCCGAAAGCTTTCTTCTTTGAAAGCCAGCATCGTGGTAAAAATGGACATGGTAAAGCCGATGCCGGCCAGGGTGCCCATGCCGAGCAGTTGTTTCCAATTAGTATTGGAAGGAAGATGGGCCAGGTTGAGGGCCACCATCAGGCGGCTGACCAGGAAGATGCCGAGCGGTTTACCGATCACGAGACCCAGAAGAACGCCCATGCTGACCGT
>DASYSV010000623.1:0-3390 GCA_036010185.1 Puia sp. | reverse complement strand
ATAGAGACTGCCGGTTTCCACGCGCGGAGCGCGATCCGTAAAATCGGGACCGTACAGGATCGGCCAGTCGCCATATTGATCGCGGCTCAGGTAGCCCACGAGGCTGACGGGATTATCCACGTTGTACATATCCACGCCCGGATCGGCGTTACTGCGGATCATGGTGGTGAAATAAGTGGAATAGCCCAGGAGCATGAAGCCAAAACACCATAGCGCTATCTTGAATTTCGGGAGGCTGTCCGTCTTGATCAGATAGCCCGCCAGCCAGCCGAGGCCGAGGCCGATGATCAGCTTGACAAAACCGGCTCCCCCGCTGCTCGTCCCGCTGAAGACCAGCGGAAGGAGGATGACCAGCACGAAAAGCATCATCCACATGCGGATCTTCGTGGGAGTCACCGTCTCGCGTTTGAAGAGCAGTCCCCAGGCCACGAGGGCCGCAAGCAGGATGAAGTAAAACCCGAAGCCCGTAAAGAAGGGCAAATTCAGGCTATTGACGAAATAGATATCGAAGGCGCCGGCGCCCTTGATGGTATATTGAATGACGACTACCTGTACGATACCCGTGATGATGCATCCGACGATGAAGGCAAAGATGGTGCCCCAGGTGGTGGGGGTAAAGCGTCTGAAATAATAGACCATCACGACGGCGGGAATGGTCAGCAGGTTGAGCAGGTGGACGCCGATGGAGAGCCCCATCATATAGAAGATGAAGATGATCCATTTATCGGCTCCGGGTTTATCGGCATTCTGTTCCCATTTAAGGATGGACCAGAATACGAGAGCGGTAAAAAAGGCGGAGGATGCATAGACTTCCCCCTCCACCGCGCTGTACCAGAAAGAGTCCGTGAAGCAATAGGCGAGCGCCCCGACGACACCGGCCGCCATGATCATGAAGGTCTGACGTTTGGTGGGTTCGGCCATCAGATCGCCTTTGAGGATCAGTTTCCGGGCGAAATGCGTGACGCTCCAGAAAAGGAACAGGATGGCCAGACCGCTCCCGATAGCGCTCATGAAGTTGACGGCGTGCGCGGCTGTATGCGGATTATCCCCGAACAGGATAATGAAAAAACGACCCATGAGGACGAACAACGGTGCGCCGGGAGGGTGCGGTATCTGGATCTTGTAACAACTGGAGATGAACTCGCCGCAGTCCCAGAAACTGCCCGTCGCTTCCATGGTCATTACAAAAACCGTACAGGCGACGAGTCCCACGATCCAGCCGACGATATTGTTTACTCTGTTGAAACGCATTGGTATTGAAAATTTTTTAATTCAGGGACGAAATTAAGGGTTTGCGGTCTTTGTCTTGTTTTGTTTTTCCCACTCCGTCACCTGCATCAGCATCCGGTAGGTGGAAAGGATATCCTGTACGAAATATTTGGCCTGCTGGTCGGAAAGATTGCCGCCTTTGTTCTGCATGGCCATGTTGGCATTGATGGCCAGCATTTCATCCGACATCCCCGCATCGCCCAGCGATTTGTAATAACGCATCTGCTGTTCAAGGTCCTTTTTAAGCGATGCGGACACCTTCCTGGCCAGCGTCGAGTCGCCCGCCATATAACAGGCCTGCAGGAAATCGAAGGAAAAATAATCGTGCATATTGCCCTGGTTGGAGGTCATCCCATAGGGCATATTCGACTGGAGAACGTTTTGGTCGTAGTGTTCCAATATCTTGCGGGCGGAATCCTTTTTTCCGGCTGCCGCCAGGCTCATGGCCACCTGTGCGTGAGCGAATTTGATGCTGTTGAGATGCCGTCTGTTCTCTTCATCATAATAAACGCCTTCCTTACCTGCGCCACCATAGGCGAAATCATTCATGATGATCTTATAGGAGGCGTCATTGTCGGCACCCCCGGTTTCCGTCGGCGTCAGTTGATAGACCATGCCGCGCAGGCGAACATATTTGTCCAGACCCAGACCGGAAAGATCCTGTGGAGAAGTGAAACAGATGGGACGGTGCCATTTGCTGCCGGCGATGACGGCGAGCATGGCCAGATCGTTCTTGAACAGGGCATTTTTATTCGCCGGGATGTCCATGTGCAGTTCATGAAGGACACTGTCGCCGGGATGAATGGCCTGTGTCGCCGCCGCCGCTGCGCTGTCCACGGGCAACAGCAATTTATGGGTGGGGATCAGGTTGATCGCTTGTCCATTGTCTGCGGGGGTAGTATAGCGCGGTTCGTCGCTGGCGACCACATTCTTCAGTATGGAATAGAGGTCGTAGTATTTGCCCGCATCGTAACCGGGGATCTTGTCCGTAAAAAAGACCTCGGCGCGCCGGTCGCCCATGATCTGGTCGGGGGTAAAGATGACGTCCCAGGGGTCGTTCTGGTTGACCTTATACCGCAGCGAGTTCATATACCAGTCCGTGCCCAGCAGCGTGTTGACGATGACGCGCACATCGGGCCGGATGCCTTCGACCTCCTGCGCATACCATAGCGGATAGGTGTCGTTGTCGCCAAACGAGAAGAGCATCGCGTTGGGCGGACAGCTTTCGAGATAGTCTTTGGCCAGATCGCGGGGAAGGGTCTTTTTATGCCGGTCGTGATCATTCCATTCCTGGTTACCCATCAGCACGGGTACGGCGAGGAAACAAATCCCCGCGGTGGTATAGGCTGCCGCGGCGGGGGTGATCTTGGGAGCGTATCGCCGGAACAGATCGTATACGGCGATAATTCCCAGCCCGATCCAGAGCGAGTAGGTCCAGAAGGAGCCGGCAAACGCATAATCCCTTTCACGTGGTTGGAAACCGGCCTGGTTGAGATAGATGACGATGGCTTCACCGGTGAAGAAGAACAGCAGACCGATGACGATAA
Organism: Puia sp.; assembly: GCA_036010185.1. GTDB lineage: Bacteria > Bacteroidota > Bacteroidia > Chitinophagales > Chitinophagaceae > Puia. The sequence goes on along the minus strand of DASYSV010000623.1, from coordinate 574 downwards.
ATCCTTTGCGGTCGCGCCGGTAATGGAAAACGAGCCCGATCAGTCCGAGGATCAGCGGGAGCATATACATCCTGTTATACGACTTGTTCTGCGTCCGGATGGTATCGGGCATCTTGCTTTGATCGCCAAGGAAATAATCGTCGATGAAGGAGATGCCGGTGATGGCGTTGCCGTCGCGGGGGTTCCCGAAGCCTTCGAGATCGTTTTGTTTACCCGAGAAATTCCACATGAAATACCGCAGGTACATCCAGCCCGTCTGATAACGGATGAAATACTTGATATTGTCCGCCATCGTGGGATTGTCGTCCGGCTCCATACCCGAGAACCTCCGGTAGGCGTCTACCTCATGCCGGTCGTTGGACGGATTCCACATGCGGGGGAACAAATGCGAGGAAGGCGTATTGCCCCAGTCCTGGCCGTATTTTTTCCCGGCTATCTCGTATTTCTTATCGCCTTTGACATAGAGATCGCCTTTGTCGATATAGGGAGCCTGATCGGTAAAATCCGGTCCGTAGGCGATCGGCCAGTCGCCATATTGGTCGCGGCTGAGATAACCCACGAGATTGACGGGGTT
>DASYSV010000510.1:0-4484 GCA_036010185.1 Puia sp. | reverse complement strand
CCATCTCTGCGCGCAATTTCCTTTTCAAAACCCCGACCTGCCCACAGGCCAGCGCGTCGACGACCTCGTCGGCCGCATGACCCTCGAAGAAAAGATCGGCCAGATGATGAATGCTGCCCCCGCCATCCCCCGTCTCGGCATACCGGAATACAACTGGTGGAACGAATGTCTCCATGGCGTCGCACGTGCAGGTCTTGCCACCGTTTTCCCACAGGCTATCGGCCTGGCCGCCGCCTGGGATGAAAATATGCAGTTCCGCGTAGCCACTGCTATCTCCGATGAAGCCCGCGCCAAATACCAGGATTTCATCCGCCATGACAAACGCCTGATCTATGAAGGGCTTACCTTCTGGTCGCCCAACGTCAATATCTTTCGCGATCCGCGCTGGGGCCGCGGCCAGGAAACATACGGAGAAGATCCCTTCCTCACGGGACGTCTCGCCGTACAATTCGTCAAAGGCCTGCAAGGCGACGACCCGCATTATTTCAAAACCATCGCGACACTCAAACATTTTGCTGTCCACAGCGGTCCCGAACCCGAACGCCATTTCTTTGACGCGCAGGCCGATGAACGTGATTTTCGCGAGACCTATCTCCCGCAATTCAAAATGGGCATCGAGGAAGGCAAAGCATATTCCGTCATGTGCGCCTATAACCGTTTTCGCGGCGAGCCCTGCTGCAGCAGCAACGAGTTGCTCACGACCATCCTTCGTAAGGAATGGGGGTTCCAGGGCTATGTCGTTTCAGACTGTGGCGCTATTGACGATATCTATCTGCATCATAAGGTAGTCGCCACGCCCGAAGCTGCCGGTGCCCTCGCCGTAAAGGCGGGATGCGATCTCGAATGCGCCACGACGTTCAAACATCTCAACGAGGCCGTTGAAAAAGGGCTCGTCTCCGAAAAAGAGATAGACGTCGCCGTTAAAAGATTATTTACCGCACGTTTCAAATTGGGCATGTTCGATCCGCCCGACCGGGTAAAATACGCTTCTATTCCCTATTCGGTGGTAGACAGCAAACAGAATCGCGATCTGGCGCTCGACGCCGCCCGCCGCTCCATCGTACTGCTCAAAAATGAGAACCATACCCTGCCGTTGAAAAAAGACATCCGCACGCTGGCGGTCATCGGCCCAAATGCCGACCAGTGGCAGATGCTGCTCGGCAACTATAACGGCCTTCCCTCCAGGGCCTATACACCGCTGGAAGGCATCCGCAGCCGTCTCGGCGATGCTCACGTCCTCTATGCGCAGGGGTGTGAGTTGGCAGAAGGCCTGCCCACTTTTGTCAAGGTTCCCGTCGCGGTGCTTTCAGGTCTTCACGCCGACTATTACAACCACCATGATTTCAGCGGCGGCATCCTCTTTTCAGGCAAAGACGCGCAGCTTGACGCCAACTGGGGCGAAGGCGCTCCCCGCAAGGATATGAACGGCGATGACTTCGGGGTCAAGTGGTCCGGTGAGATCACCCCCGACGCATCCGGCAGCTACCAGATCGGTATCATCACCACCTGTAAGGTGAACCTTTATCTCGACGATTCACTCGTGGCCAATACCAGCTATCATTTCCGCGACGAGTTCAACGATCCGCGGCTGAGAAACTCCAAAAGCATCCATCTCGAAGCCGGGAAACATTACAAGCTCCGCGTCGAAGCCGGCGAGACCTATGGTGATGCCCGGGTGGAGTTGGTATGGTCCAAACAGGGCGCCGATCGCAATGAGGAATTAATGCAGGAGGCATTGACCACGGCGAAAAAAGCCGACGCAGTCGTGCTGTGCATGGGTCTTTCGTCCCGGCTCGAAGGGGAAGAGATGGACGTCAATATCGAAGGCTTCAAAGGTGGCGACCGGACCTCGCTCGATCTGCCAAAAGTGCAGGAACGCCTGATCCAGGCCGTTACCGGTCTCGGCAAACCCGTTATCCTCGTGCTGCTCAACGGAAGCGCGGTTTCCGTCAACTGGGAAGACCAGCACATCCCCGCCATCCTCGAAGCCTGGTATCCCGGGGAAGAGGCAGGTCCGGCCATTGCCGATGTACTCTTCGGCGACTACAATCCCGCGGGACGCCTGCCCGTCACTTTCTATCACGGGCTAAAAGACCTCCCCGATTTCGGCGACTATGCGATGGCAGGACGGACCTACCGCTATTTCAAAGGTGATGTGCTCTATCCTTTCGGCTACGGGCTCAGCTATACGACTTTCCATTACGATGGCCTCAACGTACAGCAGCCCTCGAACCCCGGCGATTCCGTCCATGTCTCCGTCAATGTAAAAAATACCGGTGCCCTCGAAGGCGATGAGGTTGCCGAGCTCTATGTCGGTGCAATAGGTGCCTCCGTCCCCGTCCCGATCCGATCGCTATGGGGTTTCCGGCGTATACATCTTGCGCCGGGCGAAACACGCACACTCCATTTTGCAGTCAGCCCCGACGCGTTCACCGTCATCGACGACAAAATGCAGCGCGTACATCTCACCGGAAACTACGATATTTCAGTCGGCGGAGGCCAGCCGGGTAGCCCGCGTCCCGCCACGTCCAATACACTCACAACATCACTTCACTTCTGATATATGAAAAAAAATACCATCAACAGAAGGAAATTCCTCGGTTCGTCGCTCAAAGCCGGCGTCGCGGCGACCATCCTTCCCACCGCCGTCTTTCCTTCTATCGTTCCATCCACCGTCTTCGGCAAATATGCACCGAGCAACCGGATCAATGTCGGGGCCATCGGTACGGGCCGCATCTCGCGCGTTCATGATCTACCCGGCATCTGGCAATTCGATACGGCGAGGATCATGGCCGTCTGCGATCTGGATTCCAACCGCGTCACGGCCGCAAAAGATCTCGTCAACGATTACTATTCGAAAAAGACAGGGAAAGCCTACGACGGGGTCGCCACCTACCACGATCACCGCGAGCTGCTGCTCAATAAAGATATCGATGCCGTCGTCGTCAGCACCCCCGATCACTGGCATGCCCTCCTCGCCATACACGCCGTCGAGGCGGGGAAGGACGTCTATCTGCAAAAACCCGCTTCGCTCACTATCTCCGAAGGAAGGATCATGGCCGATACGATCAAGCGGTCGGGTCGGATCTTCCAGATCGGAAGCCAGCAACGTTCTTCTCCCCAATTTCGCTATGCCGCCGAACTGGTTCGCAACGGTCGGATCGGTGAATTGAAAACAGTTTATGTAGGTCTCCCCGGCGATCCGTCCGGGAATCCGGAAGCCGAAATGCCCGTCCCGCCCAATCTCAACTATGACGCATGGCTCGGCTCCACGCCAATGGTCTATTACACGGAAAAAAGAGTCCATCCGCAGGTAGGTTTCGACCGGCCGGGCTGGCTGCGCTGCGAACAGTTCGGCGCAGGAATGATCACCGGCTGGGGAGCCCATCACATCGATTCCGCCCACTGGGGCATGGATACCGAATATACCGGACCCGTCGAGGTCTGGGGCCATGCCGAGTTTCCTACCAGCGGTCTCTGGGACGTACACGGCATCTTCCGGACGGAAGCGCTCTATGCCAATGGCGTCCATATGATCGTCAGCAATGAGTTGCCCAATGGCATCAAGTTCGAGGGGACCAAAGGCTGGATCTTCGTCACCCGCGGCGATTACCGCGCAACCGCCAGCGATCCCGTTCCGGATGCCAACGGCGTCAAACCCCTCGAGGCCAGCGACCCGACGATCATCCGAAGTGTCATCGGCCCCAACGAGACCCACCTCTATGTCAGCAACGACCATCACGGCAACTGGCTGGAATGTATCAAAACCCGGAAAGCCCCCATCACCAATGCGGAGATCGCCCATCGCGCCTGCTCCGCCTGTCTTATACATCACATCGTAATGAAGCTGAAAAGAAAGGTATATTGGGATCCGGTCGCCGAACGCTTCAAGAACGATGATGAGGCCAATGCAAGACTTTCCCGTCCCCAACGACCGCCCTATATCGTCAAAGCTTGATTATGCGTTTACCATATCGGTTCCTCTTCGTCCTGCTCGCCACGACACATATCCATACTTCCTGCGCGGCCCAAACAGGCGACGATACCCTGACCGCAGGCGTCTCTCATTCGCCGAAGGACGGCATCGTTCTCCACGGCGCTACGCGCGATCTCTCCAATCTCGATATAAGCACCCGGACCCTTGCCGCCGGCCGATCTTTTACCTTACCTCCCGGCAACGCCGACTATCTGCTTATCGTGCGTGAAGGCAATATCGAAATTGCTCACAAAAATTTAGGTCCGGGCGGCATAGCCCTTTTCCCCGCTGGCGACAGACCCGACGTTCGTCAATCCGGCGCTTCCGCTGCCGTTTTTTACCTGTTCTCCTTTCGCTCCCGATCACCGGCGCAACCCGGCCGGGCTCAAAAAGCCGGACCGCCGGTTATTCTCGATTGGTCGCAACTGCCGATGAAAAAAACCGGCAAGGGTGAAAGCAGGGCCATCTTCAGCCGCCCTGTCGCATGGCTGGCGAATATCAATATGCA
>DASYSV010000481.1:0-3357 GCA_036010185.1 Puia sp. | reverse complement strand
CCAACTCCTGAAAAAGCTGCTTGGATTCGTCGTGCTTATTACCGGAAGGGACAAAAGGGGCAAGTGATAAGAACTTCATATCAGTTGGTTTCCTTAAATATAATCGTTTTGCACCGCCCGGCAATCGTCCCCTCCCCAAACAAAAAAACCTCCGGGCAAATACCCGGAGGTTCAAATTCGGCTGCTACAGCCCGGTAAGAGGGGTTCGCGAAGGTTCTTCGGGAGACGGATCAAATAAAAATATCATTTGATCAGCTTGTTTGACGTTTTCCCGGTGGATATGGATCGCTGCCCGTGGACGCCGTAATCATATTGTAAACGGATCAGCATGTTTGACGCGGGCAGTGCTCACCATATCTCGGTTCTACCATATGGCCTATATCCAAAACGAAATGCTCGTCATAAAATTATCTGTATGAGGGCAAAGTACAGGCAATTAAGCGTGAACCCTTATTGTTTAGTCTGCAATGAGCATGCCAACCCCTCCACGGCCACCCGCCTCCATCTCACGCGCTCATCTCCACGGCCACCCGCCTCCATCTCGCCGTTCCCCTCCCCAGCCGCCCAGCCGCCGCATCGGCGTCACTCCGATCGCAAACTATCCACAGGATTCGCCATCGCCGCATGAATAGCCCTCGACCCCACCGTACACAACGCTATAAATACCGCAATAACGCCCGCCAGCGCAAACACCCACCATTGCAACCCGATCCGGTAAGCAAACCCCTGCAACCACCCGCTCATAACCCACGCGGCCACAGGAAACGCGATCAGCGAGGCGATCAGCACCAATCTCAAAAAGTCTTTCCCGATCATCGCAACGATACCCGTCACATCAGCCCCCAATACCTTCCGTATCCCGATCTCCCTCGTCCGCTGTTCTACCGCAAACGTCACCAGACCGAACAGTCCCAAACACGCGATCAATATCGCCAGCAGCGAAAAAACAAACGCGATCTGACCCGTCCTGACCTCAGCCGTATAAAGCCTGTTGAAAGAGTCGTCCATAAAACTATACACGAACGGCTGCCCGGCAGCCATCTTCTGCCACAACTCCTTTATACCGGCAGTCACCTCCGAGGCGGCCCCGACATCGATCCGGACTGCTACAGCCGCGTTCTCATTACCCAATTCGAGACACAACGGTGTGATCACCTCCCTCATCGAACTGAAATTGAAATTTTTCACCACCCCGACGATATGATAAGGTTTCGTCTCCGTGGGCTTGACAAACGCATACAATTTTTTGCGCGTAATATCCGGCGAGCCGAGGAACCTGTAAGCCGCTTCATTCAGGATAAGCCCATCCGAGTCGCTGGGGAAGGCAGGCGAGAAATTCCTTCCCACCAACATCTTCATTCCAAGCGTCGGGATATAGTCCGCATCCACCCCCCACACCTGCATGTTCATCGCAGCCTTAGGGTCCCTGGCGGGTGAGTCGAAGAACGTATTCCCACTCCGGTAATACCCCACCGGAAGATAGGGACTCACCGTGGTGGCCCGTACTCCGCTCAAACGTGCCAATTCATTGCGGAAAGCGCGGGCCCGGTTACCCAGCACATCCGTGTGCTCGATCACCATCACCTGGCTCCGGTCAAACCCGATATCCTTATTCCGCATATAGCGCAGCTGGTTATATACCACTCCCGTCCCGATGATCAGCACGATCGATAAGCTAAACTGAAAAACCACCAGCCCGTTCCTCAGCCACGATCGCTTGAACCCACCCGTCAATTTCCCCTTTAACACGTCGATAGGCCGGAATGCCGAAAGAAAAAAGGCAGGATAGCTCCCCGCCAGCACGCCGACCACAAGCACCAGCAAAAACAGGAAGACCAGCGTCCCGGCACCGAATAAGGCAGAGGCTCCTATCTGTTTACCTGCCAGGTTATCGAAAGATGGCAATGCCGCATACGCGATCAGCAGACCGAGCGCCAGCGCCGTAAACGCGATCACGATGGATTCCGACAGGAATTGTGCGATCAGGTTCCCTTTCAGCGAGCCCATTACCTTTCGGATACCGACCTCTTTGGCCCGATTGGCGGAGCGGGCAGTGGAAAGGTTCATGAAATTCACACACGCGATCAGCAGGATGAATATCGCGATGGCGCTAAAGATATAGACATACTGTATACTGCCCCCGCCTTCGATCTCCCCTGTCCGGTTGGAATAGAGATGGATCTGGGTCAGAGGCGTAAGACTGCCCCGGATAAAGGCCCCTCCTTTCTTGAATTGATCGAGACTCATATTCACCGCCGCGCTCAGCTGCGGACCCAGATACCGGTCCAACAGATCATTCATCCCGGCTTCCAGCTTTTTAACATTCGTCCCTTTGCGCACAAGAACATATGTGGGGAAATTCTCCGTTCCAAGCCAGCTGTTATCTCTGCTGGCGGCAAATTCGGCCATGGCGATAAAATAGTCGAAATTGAAATGCGACTGGCTTGGGATATCCCGGATGACACCGGTGATCTTATAGGGGACCGAATCATTGACCAAAAAACTCCTTCCCACCACATTGACGTCCTTAAAATATTTGCGGGCAGCCCTCTCCGTAATGACCATCGAATGCGGGTCCTTGAGCGCCGTCGCCGGATCACCCGAGATCATCGGCAGCGTGAACACCCGGAAAAGCGTCGAGTCCGCAAACGCTACCCTGTCCTCCTGCATGTTCTCACTCCCTTTCCGGATATGAATGCTTCCATGCCACATCAGCCGCGTATACTGCTCCACTTCCGGCAATTCCTTCGCCATCGCAGGCCCCATCTGCGGGGTGGCGACGGCCAGGTCGATGTAGTTCCCTCCGAACTTGATCTCCGAGTTTACCCGGTAGATACGGGTAGCATTAGTGTTATAGCGGTCATAGCTGACCTCGTCGGTGACATACAGCCAGATGAGCATGCAGGTCGCCAGGCCTACCGCAAGCCCGCTGATATTGAGAAGGCTGTAGAACTTGTTCTTGACGAGGTTGCGGACGGCAGTCGTAATGTAATTTTTCAGCATAACCCACGACCGCGTCTAAAAGAATGCCGATTGTGCAGGCCACAGATTTTCAGCATATTACGGGTACCGAAGGGGCCAAAACCGTCCGATATCGATACACCTGGTGTGCGCCTCCGTCTGACTATTACAGCAGCGGCGGCACATTTCAGAAAATGTAATTCATCTTTGACTTTATGACCAGGATCCAGAGTCTGTTCCTCTTATTATCTCCCTTAGCAGCGTCTGGTCAGGCCCCGACGCGGGACACCGTACCCCACGCACCTAAGGCCGCGACCCTGCAGACCGCGACAGTCACCGGCCATACCCCACTCGTCCAGCGAAAAAAAGACCGCGTCATCATCAACGTGGAAGTCT
>DASYSV010000413.1:0-7121 GCA_036010185.1 Puia sp. | reverse complement strand
CGCGCCAAAATGTCAACGTCTCAAAACCAATGGGGCTGGGCTACACCTCCTCGCCGGCGCACTGATCCTTGCCCACGCGATCAGCCATTTCCGCGGTGAATCCAGGCACACCCTTTACTTCTGGTGCCAGTTGCTCATTTCGATCGATATCTTCCTGCTGGTGCTTGTAGGTCGGGACATCCTGAAACGAACGCCCCGCGTCAATCTCTTTTTCCGCACGGTCGAGATCATTTTCTTCCTGGGCATCGGCCTGCTCATGCTGGTAGAACACCACGCGATGACGGGGATCTTCCATCTCCTCCTGACCGCGGGTTACTGCTATCTATTCTATTACGAACGAAGCCTCCGTTCCGAAGAGACCCTCTCGATCCACCATACCGGAATCACTATTCCGGATATACCCGAAAGCCGTTTCCTTTACTGGACGCATATCAATGACCTCACGGCTACCTACGACTCCATCGATATTTGCACCTCGGACGACAAAGACCTTCGCTTTGAATTCCTCCGCAATCTGCAGTTCGAAGAACTCGAGCGGATACAGGCCTTTTGCCAGTTCTATCTCGGCAAGCCCTGAGTCAGCCCCCGCGTCGGCCCCGGTTCGCCTCATCCACTCCCCTCACTGCCCGGCTCGCCTGATCCACGCCCCTCACCGCCCCCCGGTTCACCGCATTTGTCGTACATTTGCGGATGCTGAAGGAATCACCGTATATCCTCTACTCGGACGGGAAAGGCAATATCTTCGAAGACACCACACTGCACTCCACCGGTCGCAGCGGTTGGGACGCCCTCCCCATCGACCCACAGGATTGGATCGCACTACCCGACGGAGGCAGCCTGTATGAATTGCCCGGCAGGAGAGGCATCGGCATCGATGTACGCACCGGCGAAATGCGGCTTTGCGAGAAAGGCTGGGCAGTAGCAGCCTTCATCCCTCCCGCCCATACCGGTCTTTTCCTCGCAGCCTATGAAACGACTCCCGGCGCGCCGACCCTGCCGCTATTCTGCTATACCGCGGCCGGCTGGCAGGACGGCAAATTCTTCGTCCCCGCCCTGCGCATCGAACAGGATATCCGCCAGGACTGTGCCGGCTATGACTGGAATGTCATCAACAATGGGGTCGATCGACTGCGCTCCGCCTATCCGCATAATCGCCTTGTTCGCCATTTGGCGGACAATTGCTGTCTGACCTACCACTGCCCCGCCGCCCGCAATTTCTTCATGGGACGCTGGGAATGTCCCGTCCCAAGCTCGCCGGCATGCAATGCCAACTGCATCGGCTGCATTTCTTTCCAGCCGCAGGAAGAGACCATCCCATCAACCCAGGACAGGTTGACCTTCAAGCCTACGGCAGAAGAGATCGTCGAGTTCACCGTACCCCATCTGCAGGAAGCCCCCTACCCGATCGTCAGCTTTGGCCAGGGTTGCGAAGGAGAACCTCTTCTCATGTGGGAGACCATCCGCGAGGCCATCCTCGGGATGCGGAAACATACCGACCGCGGCAGCATCAATATCAATACGAATGGCAGCAAACCCGCTGCCGTACAGGCACTCTGCGAAGCCGGTCTCGACTCTATCCGGGTGAGCACGAACTCGGCACGGGCCCCGATATATGAAGGATATTACCGACCTAATAACTACACATTCGACGATATCGTGGAAAGTCTCCGCGTAGTCCGTAATTATGGCGGTTGGACATCCATCAACTACTTCGTGTTCCCCGGAATGACCGATAGCATCGCCGAATATGAGGCGCTCCGGAAATTGATCCGCACCACCGGTCTGAACATGATCCAGTGGAGGAATTTCAACATCGACCCCGACTGGTATCTCGGCCGGCTGGGTGTCACCGATACCGGCGAATGCATGGGGGTGCGACAGCTGATGCAGCTGATAAAAGAAGAGTTCCCCGGCCTCAGGTATGGTTATTTCAATCCGCCCATTGAACGTATCAAAGGTAAATACGAACTGGATTTCGCGCACTAATGCAAAAGATCATCATCGTAGGAGCGACTTCGGGCATCGGCCGTGAACTGGCCCGACTCTATTCTGCCGCGGGACATCTTGTCGGCGCAACCGGTCGCCGGCAGGAATTGTTATACTCTCTCCAGCTGGAATATCCCAACAATATCGTCACCGAATGCTATGACGCCACCGGACCCGGTGCGACCACCCACCTTTCCTCGCTGGTCCGCAAAATGGGCGGGCTCCATCTGCTGATCTTCAATGCCGGCTGGGGAGACCTGACGGATCCCCTCGACTGGCAGGTCGATAAAACCACTGTAGATATCAATGTCAACGCCTTCCTGGAGACGATCCATTTCGGATGGCAGTATTTCCTGGAGCAGGGACAAGGTCATCTCGTCACCGTATCCTCTATCGCGGCCAACCGCGGAAACCGCCACTCTCCCGCATACAGCGCGGCCAAGGCCTTTCAAAGCACCTATTTCGAGGGACTCTATATCAAGACGCGTAAACTTGCGATCCCCATCCACATCACCGATATCCAGCCCGGTTTCGTCGACACCAAAATGGCCAAGGGTCCCAGGTTCTGGGTGTCTCCCGTCGACAAAGCGGCCCGCCAGATCGTTCGGGCCATCGAAAAAAAACGCTGGCGCGTCTATATAACCCACCGCTGGTGGATCATAGCAAAGCTTTTCAGATATATTCCCTCGTGGCTTTACCACCGGCTCGGCTGAACCCTGCCCTCCGAATGCTTCACCGGCTCGGCTGAACCCTGCCCGCGCCGTCACTCGCTTTTGGCATTGCTATTGCATCTATTTGACAAAGTTCGAACAATGAAGAGATCTCAAGCTATCGCGCTCGCCGCCCTTACTACTACCCTCGCCGCAGGTGTTACGCTCTTTTTTATCAGCAAACGCAACCGCCAAAAAAGAAAGGATTTCGTCGCCAACGCCGGTTACGAAATGGCCTATGACATCAATTATCCCCTGCGCTACCGGCGTCACAAACGCCACAATGGCCATCGTTCCGCATTTTAACATTTTTATGCATTCACACCCAAAGAAAGTGGTAAATTTGAGGAATTGAATTGCCTGGCGGACGTTCCGCCAACGGCGGAAAAAAGCTCCTATGTCCGAACAATTCGAATCCAGGAAAAACATGAAAGCGACAGGCTACACTACTGTCGTCTGCGCCGCGCTGCTCATTCTGCTCATCGGTTTGAGCTGGACGAGACCGGCCGAGCCGCAACCCGTCGTCGAAGAAGGGATTGAAGTGAATCTGGGCAACAGTAATCAGGGACTCGGCAAAGATCAACCCTATCTCCCGGGCGACCCCTCGCCCCAGGACAAGGAAAAATACACACCTCCCAAACAGGCGGTCGTCGAAAAAGAACCCGTCAAGGACGTCGAGACCGATGACAACCAAAAGGAAGACGCACCCGTCGTAAAAAAGGCCGTCGTCACCAAACCCGACGCGACAAAGATCCCCGATAAAGAAGTTACAAGGGTGAAGGTCAAGCCGGTGAAAGTACCCGAGACCCTTCCCGAAAAGCCCAAACCCATCCCCCATCCAAAAGCGGTCTTCCGCGGGGTCAATGGCACGGGTAATGGCGGTAACAACGCCGATGACTACAAACGCGGTGGCAACGAAGGTATCGCCGGCGGTCATGGCGACCAGGGCGCCCCCGGAGGCGATCCGAATTCCACGAACTACACCGGCGGCGGACATGGCAATGGCGCGGTCGCTATTCGCAGCGGTCTTGCGGGACGGCATATCGTGAGAACACCATCCTTTACCGGCGATTTCAACGAAAATGCCAAGGTTGCCGTGACGGTCCACGTAGACGCGGGCGGCAACGTCACCAGCGCCGAATACTCGCTGATGGGTTCCACCACTTCGATGGCAAACTATAAAGACCTCGCCACCGAAAAAGCCAGACAGATAAAATTCAATCCCGGGAGCGACGAGTCGGTCGGCACCCTGATCTTCAATTTCAGGATTCATAACTAGGCGCCGCGACGCACGGCCATCCGCCGTATCTTTGCTCCCCTATGGATTATGCTCAAACGGTGGACTACCTCCTCACGAAACTCCCCATGTACAGCCGCATCGGGGCCGCCGCCTACCGAAAAGACCTGACGAATACCCTTCAACTCAGCGAATACATCGGCAACCCTGAAAAAAAGTTCAAATCCATCCACATCGCCGGCACCAACGGCAAAGGCTCCACGAGCCATATGCTCGCCGCCATCTTACAACAGGCCGGTTATAGAACGGGACTCTATACCTCGCCCCATCTGAAAGATTTCCGCGAACGCATCCGTATCAACGGCGAATTCATAGAAGAACCCTTCGTGGTCGATTTCATGCAACGCATCGGCCCCCTGTCCGAAAAGCTGGAACCTTCCTTTTTCGAGATCTCCGTCGTAATGGCCTTTGAATATTTCGCACAGCAGAAGGTGGACATCGCCGTTATAGAGGTGGGCCTCGGCGGAAGACTGGATAGCACCAATATCATTACCCCAGAATTGTCCGTGATCACCAACATTGGCTACGACCATATGAATCTGCTCGGGAATACCCTCGCGGCGATCGCATTCGAAAAAGCCGGTATCATCAAACCCGGCGTGCCGGTGGTCATTGGTGAATATCATCCCGAGACGGCCCCCATTTTCGAACAGCGCGCCCATGAGGAACAGGCGCCCATCCGTTGGGCCGACAAACAACACTATATTTCAGATTGGCGTTACCAACGCCATTCGCTCGTTGCGGAAGTGTCCCATTCCCCGCTGGCCGATGACAAACAATATTATACCCTCGACCTCCCCGGCGTCTATCAAACGAAAAATCTCCTCACCGTCCTCGAAGCCGTCCGCCAACTGACGGCCATGGGATGGCAGATAGAACACCGGCACGTCGACCGCGCCCTCCGGCAGGTGAAAAAGCTAACGGGCCTGCATGGCCGTTGGGAGATCGTTCATGAACATCCCGACATCGTCCTCGACGTGGCTCACAATGTCGACGGCATCCGCCAGCTCGTGCGGCAGATAGAGCTAACGGACCACGAACAGCTGCATATCATACTGGGAATGGTTCGCGACAAGGATATAGACCCGGTGCTCGCCCTGCTGCCGCGCGATGCGAACTATTTTTTTACCCGCGCACAGATACCACGCGCCCTGTCAGAAACCGAGCTGGCCGCAAAAGCCGGGGCGACCGGCTTGCAAGGTCATTCTTACCCTTCCGTGGCCAGGGCACTCGACGCAGCCAGAACCCATGCCCGCCCCAAAGACCTCATTCTTATCTGCGGCAGCGTATTCGTGGTGGCTGAAGTCTAAAATTTCATATACCCCAGCTTCTGCAAGGCATAGAACAAGGCGGTCACATGCATGCTCTGCACGATGCCGTTGTCAGAAAGCAGCTGCCGCAACTCATCCACGGTATACAGGTAAATCTCGATCTCCTCACTGTGATCCAAATCCTGCTCCTGTGTCCTCTCGCCTCCCGTGGCCAGGTAGAAGTGCGCCCAGTTATTATTGGTGGAGGGGTTGGCGGAAGTTTTGCCAAGATATTCGACAGAGCCGAAGGTATATCCCGTCTCCTCGCGCAACTCACGCCGGACGGCGTCTTCCAATGACAGATCCGAAGGATCCACACAACCGCCGGGCAGCTCATAATCGGTCATTCCCAGCGCATGGCGGTATTGCCGCTCAAGGATGAACCGGCCATCGCTGGTCAGCGCCACCGCGATCACCCATGTCGGGAACTCATAGACATAATACCTGTCGATCAGCTTCCCGTCCCGGGTCTGGCATACGTCCTTTCGCAGGGTGAACCAGGTCTCCTTAAAAAGATATTCGGAAGAAAGCGTCTTCCAGCTGAGGTCCTTCATGTTACTGCCCTACCATTTGTTTCTTTCCCTCAGTGACGTGATATGCGCGACATGATGCCGGCCATGCCAGGCATACATGCCCAACAGGTACCACAGGGTCATTTCCTTTTTGTATTCCGGATGAATGAGCACCTTTTCCCACTGGTCCGGCTCCAGATCGGCTATCGCTGCATGCCAGCGCGTATGCAATGCATGTAATAAGGTAATGGAGACGTTGATGGGTACCGCCTCAACATCGTCGAGCACGGCCCACGCCTTTTCCTCATAAGGGCGGATCGTGACGTTATCCTCTGTCAGCCCGAGCTTAAATCGGCAATAGGCGTTCATATGACTGTCAGCCACATGATGCACCACCTGTTGTACCGTCCATCCGCCATCGCGGTAAGGCGTTTGCAGCTGCGACTCGTCGAGATTCCCGATGGCATTCTCCAACAGCTGTGGCAGGAATTTGATGTCATTCAGCCAGGCTTCCTTCTGCTGATCGGAAAACGGCCTGGTCTCATAGCGGCCTATCGGATACCGCAAAAGATCTTCGGTTGCAACGGTACTCATAATGGTTGATTATATTTTTTAATTCTCCGGCCTCAGGGCATGACCGGTTAAATTGATGAACACATCTTCCAGGTTGGCCTGCTTTACCTCCTTCGGGCGCTCGAAACCGCTGGCTACCAGCTTATCGATGAGCCTGTCGGGAGAATCCATGGCGATGATCTTCCCCGAGTCGATGATCGCGACACGATCGCACAGGATCTCCGCCTCATCCATATAATGCGTCGTGATGATGACGGTGGTCCCCTTGGCGCGGATATCCTTGATCAATTCCCATAGGTTGCGCCGTGCCTGCGGATCGAGACCTGTAGTAGGCTCATCCAGGAAAATGATCCTGGGTTTGTTGATCAGTGTCGTGGCGATGGAGAACCGTTGTTTCTGACCGCCGCTGAGCTCCTTGAACTTGGCCCTGGCCTTTTCCCGGAGATTCACCGTATCCAGCAGCTGTAACGGGCTCACCGGCTGGTTATACAATCCGCCGAACAACTCGATCAGCTCGGTCAGGTTGAGACCGGGATAATATCCCGAGGTCTGCAGCTGGACACCGATGATCTTCTTGATCTCACCGGGATCCTTGTCCAGGTCGAAACCATCCACGATGATCTTTCCGGCAGTTTTTTCACGCAAGGTTTCGATGATCTCCAGCGTGGTGGATTTGCCCGCGCCGTTGGGACCCAGTAAGCCGAATATTTCGCCTTCGCTGACGTCGAAGCTG
>DASYSV010000394.1:0-2383 GCA_036010185.1 Puia sp. | reverse complement strand
TATGGTGCCCGTCGGTACCGCCATTAAGGGTAATACTGACCTTCCCGATCTCCCGCCGGAAGTTCAGGTCCAGCTTATTCAGCGTTTGTACGCCGGCCGCACCTGGCCCGTTCCTGTTCTCGGTCCCGGTGAATTGATTATTCATATTATTGACATAACCCCGGGCCATCAACGTGGTCTTACCCAGTGTCATAACAGTGCCGCCCACCGAATAGCTGGGATCGGCCCCGGAGGAGCCCGCTCCAACGGGAGAGCCGGATCCATTGGCAGACCCCGATCCAATGGAAGACCCGGATCCAATTGGCTTGGCCGCCCCCGTCCCTGCACCTGCATACAGCTTCCCGAAAATTCCCTTCCGCCGGTTCTTCTTCAGCTTGATATTGAGGCTCGTCGTATTCGTCATGTCCTTGATCCCCGTAAGACGCTCCCTGTCGGTCTTGCTGTCGAAGGCCTGCACCTGGTCGATGATATCAGCCGGCAGATTCTGCGTCGCCGTCCGTGGGTCACCGAGAAAAAATTCCTTGCCGTCGAGATACACTTTATCCACCTTCTTACCCTGCATCGTCACATTACCGTTCTGATCGACATCGATACCAGGCAACTTGCGCAGCAGGTCCTCCAGTGTAGCATGCGGTTGGGTTGGATATGCGGCCGTATTAAAAGCAATGGTATCATGCCTCACGATCACAGGAGGGATATGCGCCGTCACCACCACCTGCATCATCGGGTTGTCCGAACGCTGCATTCGCAGCAAGACCCGGGCTCCTGCTGTTTGCTTTTCCGCCAGCCTGATCCACATCGTATCGGGACGGTAACCGAGATAAGTGGACACGATCATATAATCGCCCGCGGCCAGCCCCCGAAAGGCAAATCCCCTGGAGCCGTTGCGCCTAACGGCAAAAATGCGGTCCGTGCTTTCCCGCCTGGACACCAGCAAACTGACGGTGGCTTCCTCGAGCATGTTTCCCGAGACGCTATCGCGAACGGCGCCGTCGATCACGCCGGCCGGAGCCTGCGCCATGGCTGCGGGGGGCAATGCAAAACAAATAAGGACGACCAACAAGTATTTGTACATAACGAGACAGTGAAATTTTCCTTCACCGGAGCTTCACCGGAGAAAAACACGATAGATCCTGATGAGGAAAAACGCGAGCACACCTTTATTCAGCAACGCCAGACGCAGGATCTTCAATGCCCTGGTCTTTTGATTCTTGACCGATTGATAATTGATATTCAGTATCCGGGCGATCTCCTCATTCCCCCGCCCCTCCATATACGCCATCTTGAACACCTGCCGGCATTTTTTCGGCAGTTTCTCCACCTCTTCATTGATACGTTGCAGCAAGTCCGACTGGTATTGATCGACGGGAGACTCCGCCCCCCCTTCCTGCGACAGCACATAGAGCAGCTCCTGTTTCTGTGCATCCGCCGAACGAAGACTCCGCAGATAATTGAGACAGGCATTGCGCGTGGTTATCCGGAGAAAGGCCCGGATATTCGGCAGACTGTCGAAATTGTCATGAAGACGATAAAGCTTGATGAAACTATCCGCGGTGATCTCCTCCGCGGCCTGCCGGTCACCCACGAAACGTTTGGCAAAATAATAAATGGACGGAGAGCAAAGATTATAGATAATAGTATAAGCCTGGGCACTTCCCCGGTTGAATTGAAGAATGAGGTCTTGTACAGATGGCTCCATCAGTTCAGCTCCTTAACGCTTTTATAGGCTACAGGTCATTGGCCTTCGGCCAGCGGATTTTTCGTCCGCCTAAGGCTTTCCACAGATACCTGCATTCGCCAAATATACTTATTTCCCCAATACCCTCGGCGAATGCTGTTCCAACAATAGCAAATCTGCCAGCACGATAGCCGTCACGGCTTCCACGATCACCGGAGCGCGCAGCGCCACGCATAAATCATGCCGCCCCTTCACCGAAAAAGCTTCTACCTTCTCCGTCTCCCAGTTCAGCGTCTGCTGTTCCTTCGGCGTGGACGACGTTGGCTTGATAGCGATACGGAAAACCAGCTCATTCCCATTGGTGATCCCGCCTACCACACCACCCGCATGATTGGTCCGCGTCCTCCCCTCCATATCCTCGATTGCATCATTATGCTCGCTTCCAAACATCCTGGCCGCCGCAAAGCCGGTCCCGAACTCTACGCCGCGAACCGCCGGTATCGCAAAGACCATATGCGCCAGCAATGACTCCACCGAGTCGAAAAAAGGCTCTCCCAAACCCACCGGTAACCCATTTACCCGGCATTCGATGATACCGCCGATCGAATCTTTCGCATCGATGGCTTTCTGAAGACCGCGATCGGGATCCCGCTCTCCTCCGATCTCCAGGATACTCGCGGTCACCGTCACCCCCGGCATCAATTT
>DASYSV010000374.1:0-6570 GCA_036010185.1 Puia sp. | reverse complement strand
AGCTTGCTTTCGATCTGCATGGAGTCGTTGTAAAAATCGACATGCAGGCTTCGGGGAAATTCCGCATAGGGCGAATCGGTCCGGTCATACCGTAGCATAAAGGGAGAGGTCAGCTTGCCTTTTACCCTTGCCGCGAGCTTGCTGCCGGAATCTACCGGCTCGCTCAGAAGGCTGGTAATGCTGTCGGCTTCTTCGGGGATGATCTGGTGCACGAGGTTGGAAGGTCGCACAGCGGTCTTTCCGCCGCACGATACCGCTAACACGGCGATGAGCAGCAGGAGCGGCCAGCCCGCACCTCCCCTGATCGCCCGGCTCCCGATCAAACCCTTAATCATTGAAGACACTGATGGCATACAGACCTTTATAGATTAAATATGGATCGGCAAATATCTTCTTTTTCAGGTAACGGGTAAAATAAACGGCGTCTCCCCCGCTTAACAGCACGTTAAAATTTGCATACTTTTCTTCATAGGCGGAAATGATACCTTCTACCTCTTTGGCCATTCCAAGGATCACGCCGCTGAGGATATTGGTGCGGGTGTCATAACCAGCCAGCGGGAAATTCCAGTCGGCTTTGACGAGAGGCAATTTGGCCGTGAATTCGTGCAGGCTGCGGAAACGCATTTCCATTCCGGGAGAGATGCCGCCACCGATGAATTCCTTATACTTATTGACATAATTATATGTGATGGCAGAGCCCAGGCCGATGACAAGATTGTTGGAACCGGGGAAGAGGGTGACGGCGGCCACGACAAGCGCAAGACGATCGGCCCCGATGGTTTCGGGTTTACCGACAGGCGTGGTGACCGGCAGCCGCGATTGGTGACCGAGCAGGTGGAACCTGGAACCCGCACCCAGCAGCTTCTCCATTCCGGGATTATGATGGATCACCGATGACAGAATGGACCGTTCAGGGCGGTATTTCTCAAGGAGGCCCGCGATGGTTTCATCGGTGTCGCTGTGCAACACCAGCTCTTCCGAAAAATTGCCGTCTGTGAACACGCCGCATTTCATCCGCGTGTTGCCGAAATCGAAACAAAGGGTGGTAGCCATATTAGTCTTCGAATTTGAAGGAAGACAGGTTTTTGAAATGTCCGTTCAGCTTCACTCTTTCTTTCAGCGTTTCCATTTCAGCGATCACCGGGAGCACCTTTCCCAAATGACGTTTGATATATTCCTGTCTTTGTTCTTCCCGGAGCAGGCCCAGCAGCTCGTATTCCTGTTCGAGCGAAAGACCTACATGGTGCGCAATATCATAACTCGCCAATTCTTCATCGGGCTTATGGAAATCCTTCTCGATGTTGAGCAGCCGGTGAAGCTCGCGGATGGCATTGACCACGCGTTGCATCAGGTCTCTTTTCACAGGCCCTTCGATATTATCGGGATAATTCACGATTGCTCCGCTGAAGAGCTTGTCCGGAACATTTTTGATCAACTCCAACACCCGGAAGACACGTAGACCCAGCGTCTTGATGTCCAGCTCGCCGTTGTCATATGTCTTCACCACCTCGGTGACCCGCACCAGCGTACCCATTTCACTCAGCCTGTTGTCGATGACCGTCGGGATACCGAAGGGTTTTCCTTCGGTGTAGCATTCGTTGATCAGCTGTTTGTAACGCGGCTCGAAGATATGCAGATTCACCATTTCTCCCGGATATACGACAATGCCCAGGGGAAATACAGGAATGAAATTAGTCATAAATGCAAAAATACCTTTTTTAGAGACTTCGCCCCCGGCGAACGGGGGATGTCAGCGTCAGCAGATAGTCCCCCACCTGTTGCGGCCGGATCCCGCGCATGCAGACGCAGTCCGCCGTTTTTCGGCAAGCCTCGCATTCGGCTTCCCGAACGAAAACTTTAGCCCGGCGTCCGACGGGTGCCCAGCGTCCTGGATGCATGGGTCTTATCGGCGGATAAATTCCGATCGCGTGGATGCCGAGCGCCGCGGCCAGGTGCAGGGGGCCCGTGCTGGCCGCAATGAGTCCATCCGTCACGGATAGGAAGGTCATCAGCTGGCCCAGCGAGAGCCGGCCCGTCAGATCGGTCACCAATGGAAATTCCTGCAACAGCGGCTGCACCAGCTGACCTTCCGCCGCGGTACCGGTGATGAAGATCCGGAATCGGTCCTGCGGCAACAGCCGGATCAGTTCCCGAAAATTATCCAATCCCCATTCACGTGCGCTGCCGCGCGATTTAGGATGCAATACTAAATTGAATTTGCCGGATGCCGGCAGCGAGGCTATGGAAGACGGCAGTTCCGGCAGTCGCGTCAGTCCATAAAAGCCTGCGATCGACGCGAGGGGGTAGAGCTCCTCCGCGCCCACCGGGGCCAGCAGCTGCAGGTTCAGCTGCGCTTCATGGAAGGGGGAATGCCGTCGCGATAGTCTTATCAGGCGGTTGCAGGTGAGCCAGTGATAGAGCCGGTTGGTCGTTCCGATACGCTGACGTATCCCTGCCTGGCGGGCCAGTCTTGCGATCCTCCTGTCTGGGAAAACGTGGATGATGGTATCTGCTTTGGTATCGGCCAGGGCGCGGGCCGCATCGGCGTCGGGAAGGGTCTTCCATTCATCCCAGTTCAGGAATCCATCTACATGCTCACATGCTTTGACGACATCTTCGGTATAACTCCGGCCCAGGAAATAAATATGGGATTGGGGATAGAGCGATCTTAATACACCTGCTACGGGTAGGGTCAGCACTACATCTCCGATGGCGTCCGTCCGGCTGATGATGAAAGTTGTCGCCATGCCGGTAAAGATAGTCACTTCGGTTGACATATATTTGTACCTATGGCAGAACGGGAAGATCAGCTATGGACGGCGTTGCGACGCGGCGATCGCAGGGCGCTGGCCCGTGCTATCTCCTATATCGAAAACGGCGTGAACGACTTTGCCGGCCTCCTTGCTACCTGTCCTCCCGCCAACATTCCAGTCATCGGCATCACCGGTCCCCCCGGCGCAGGCAAGAGCACGCTGGTGGACGCTTTGATCGGCTACTATGTCGCGGCGCGACAGAGGGTCGCAGTCCTTTGTATCGATCCGTCATCCTCGTTGTATTACGGCGCGTTGCTGGGAGACCGTATCCGGATGAGCGACTGGTATAATCATCCGGACGTTTATATACGGAGCCTCGCCACACGCGGCTCGCCTGGCGGGCTGCATCCACGCGCCATCGAGATAACCAACCTGCTAAAACACGCGCCCTTCGATCATCTCCTCATCGAGACCGTGGGTGTGGGGCAGAACGAGATCGCCGTCGCGGGGCTTGCCGATACCACAATCGTCGTGCTTGCACCGGAGGCCGGTGACGATATCCAATCGATGAAGGCGGGTCTGCTGGAGGTGGCCGATATCTTCGTAGTGAACAAGAGCGACCGGCCCGATGCCGATCTGTTCGTTCGCAACCTGCGTTCGATGCAAAGCCCTGCATTCCGGCGTGAAGGACGCGATATCCCCGTGGTGAAAACGATCGCTTCGCAAAAACAGGGCATCGGCGAGCTGGCGGACCATATCGGCGAACACCTGAAAAAGAACGTCGCGTCCCAGCGGCGTTATCACCTGCTGGCCGAACAGGCCTGGTTGCTCATCCAGCAACAGCGCATGCAGGATATCGACCGGCAGACACTTGCCGAAAAGATAGAGACGCTTTCGAAAAATGGGGAATTCAATCTGTTCAGGTTCGTGCGGGAGTGGATCACTTGATCTTGACCAACATCTTCAGACAGAATAAATATTTCCGCCAGGTGGAATAATTCTTCACCGCCAGCAGGAGCTTGTAGTTCGCAAAGAACAGGCCGACACGGCGGATATCATTCAGCGGTGAAAAATTACGGTAACAGCGGACCAGCCGGCGAAGCAGCTCTTTCTGCGGCGCGAGATCGCCGGGACAGGCCTTATAAAAAGCATCCATGCGCAGCCTTATCCGCGCCAGTTCCTTTCTCCTCCTTTCCGATCTGGCCGGCCGGTTTTTTTTCTTTTGCCGACGGCCGACGACGCCATAGACATTGGCGGCATGCTGACGGTATTTTACAAGCACCTCCGGCAAATACGCCACGCCTCCATACAGAGTGGCATGAAAAGCCAGCCATCCGTCATGCGGTATCCCTTCGAGGAAGGGACGGCATCTGTCGAAAAGATCGCGTGTGATCAGCGTGGCGTGGCCATACATTCGTGAGAAGACGCAAAGCTGCCGGCAGTCATAGAAAGACTGGTAGCGTACAAGATCGGAGATCCTTTTTCCGTTCGGCTGCAGCTGCTGGTCGCAGAGCTCGGAGTCGCAATAGATCATCGGGAGATCGCCGATGGCATTCACCATTCTCTCTACTTTGTCCGGGTACCAGTAGTCGTCCTGGTCGCACAAAGAGATCCATTTTCCCGAGGACAGGGTACAACCTTTTTCGAAATTGCGGATAAAGCCAAGATTCTTTTCGTTGAGGATGATCTTTATACGGGGATCGCGGGCCGCGAAATCCTTCAGGATGCCGACGGTGCCATCGGTGCTTCCGTCATCGATAGCGACGATCTCCAGATGGGGGTAGGTCTGGACGAGAAGGGACCTAAGCTGCTCCTCCAAAAAGGTCTCGCCATTGTAGGTGCCCAAAACGATGGAAACAAGATGCGGCTTAGTCATGATCCTCGCTCTTCCACCAGCCATGACCCTCGCTCCTCGCCCAACGGTACCCGATGACGAAGAAAATAGCCAGAGGGGTGAAGGCCAGATAAATGATGCCTTTGTTCAGGGCTTTGGCGGGCCGTTCGCCGAGCTGCTGCGCCGTCCGCGTACAGATAGAACATTGCGCGGTGGCCGGTTGGATGCCCATCGCGAGCGCAAAGAACAGGAATATGACCAGGTACTTGCTCATGATAGTACAGTAAAGGTACGACTTATCCGCCTACCTCTTCGGTTTTCAGCATCCGCTGGTATTTTTTACGCTCTTCCTCGTCGAGGATCGTCTTGCGAAGCCGGATCTTTTTCGGCGTCACCTCGATACATTCGTCCTGCTGGATATATTCCATACACTCTTCGAGCGTCATCTGCTTCTTCGGGGCGATACGGACCGCGTCATCGCTGCCGCTTGCACGCATGTTGGTCAGCTTCTTACCCTCGGTGGCGTTGACGATCAGATCGCCGGGTTTGATATGTTCCGCGATGATCTGGCCGGAATAGACGTCTTCGCCGGGGTCGACGAAAAAGGTACCGCGATCCTGAAGCTTATCGATGGAGTAGGCCGTAGTCTTTTCCTGGTTCTTGCTGAGCAGCACGCCGTTGTTGCGCCCGGGGATGGGGCCCTTCCAGGGTTTGTATTCCAGGAACCGGTGGGCCATTACGGCCTCGCCAGCGGTGCCGGTGAGCATCGTACTTCTCAGACCGATGAGCCCCCGGCTAGGTATTTCGAATTCGAGATGCTGCATTTCGCCCTTTGTCTCCATCACGAGGAGTTCGCCTTTCCGCTGAGTCACGAGATCGATGACTTTTCCACTGAACTCGCCCGGTACGTCGACAACGAGATTCTCATATGGCTCATGCTTTTTGCCATTGATCTCTTTCACCAGCACCTGCGGCTGTCCTACAGTGAGCTCGAAGCCTTCGCGGCGCATCGTCTCGATGAGGATACCCAGGTGAAGGATACCGCGGCCATAGACCAGGAAGCTGTCCGCGCCGTCCGTGTCCTCGACCCGCAGTGCGAGATTCTTTTCGGTCTCTTTCAGCAGGCGATCGCGAAGGTGACGCGAGGTCACGAACTTTCCGTCTTTCCCGTAAAAAGGAGAGTTGTTGATGCCGAAGAGCATGCTCATGGTCGGCTCGTCGACACTGATGATCGGCAGCGCCTCGGGGTTCTCGGCATCGGCGATGGTGTCACCGATATTGAAGTCTTCCAGACCGACGACGGCGCAGATGTCGCCCGCCATGACCTCGGTAGCCTTCTTTTTTCCCATACCCATGAAAGTATATAGCTCCTTCACCCTGGAACGCCTGATCGTACCGTCGGTCTGCATCAGCGCGACGGGTTGATTTTCTTTAATGGAACCTCTCGCGACCTTACCCACGGCGATCCGGCCTAAAAAGGAGGAATAATCCAGCGAGGTTATCTGCATCTGCAGAGGGCCTTCGGCGACCCTGGGTTCGGGAACGTATTGCAGGATGCCGTCCAGGAGTGGGGTGATATCCTCGCAGGGCTCGTTCTTGCTGTTGAACCAGCCGTTCTTACCGCTGCCGTAGAAGGTGGGAAAATCCAGCTGTTCCTCGGTGGCGTCGAGATTGAAGAATAGTTCGAAGACGGCGTCATGGACCTCGTCCGGACGACAGTTCGGTTTGTCCACCTTATTGATGACGACTATCGGTTTCAGATCGAGTTGCAGGGCCTTCTGCAAAACGAACCGGGTTTGGGGCATCGGTCCCTCGAAAGCATCGACCAATAGTAATACGCCGTCCGCCATTTTCAACACACGTTCTACCTCGCCTCCGAAATCGGAGTGACCGGGGGTATCTATGACATTGATCTTGGTGCCATTATATTCTACTGCCGCATTCTTGCTGAAGATGGTGATCCCGCGTTCCTTTTCGAGATCG